>JAGAES010000134.1 GCA_017613055.1 Lachnospiraceae bacterium
CGCTTCGCTTGGCGCACCGCTTCCGAAACCGCGAGGGCATAGTGGCCTGCCGTGACGAGATTCACATTTGCCGCGCCTTTTTGCTGAAGCTCAAGGAAGATTTCCGTAAGCCTTTCTTTCGAAACCGGCTTGCCTGCGTTGCCGCCCGAGATGACGCGGTTTTGGCAATAGATGCAGTGTAACGGGCAGCCCGCGAAGAACACGGCGCCGGAACCGGCTTCGCCGCTGATGCACGGCTCTTCCCACATATGAAGCGCGGCTCGCGCCACGCGGATCTCATCGGTGCAGCCGCACATGCCGCGGACGCCGCCTTCACGGTCCGCGCCGCACTGCCTCGGACAGAGCCGGCAGCCGTTACCTAAGGTCATAACGAATCCGGAAGGTTTTGTCCTTCCCCTCCGCTTCCGCAACCGCTCCGCATACCATCGGCATGGCGGGCGGCAGGTGTCCGAAGTCAAGCCCGTACGCGATCGGAACGCCGAACTCCTTAAGCACACTGACGGCGGCCTGTTCCTGTGAAAGCCCGAAATCCTCCTTGTCGATGAAAAGCGGACGCCCGATCAGAAAGCCCTTTACATGCTTGAACCAGCCGGTCTGCTTCATCGCCCAGAGCGAGCGGCGTACCGTCATCGGATTCAGATCGCACGCCTCGAAGAACCAGAGGATGCCGTCCTCCCTGTAGCGCTCGCAGAACTCTTCGACGCGGTCGTATTTCGTGCCGCGGATATTGTTGAGTATATCCATGCAGCCGCCGAGAAGACGTCCCTTCATCTTAACGGATTTGCAGGGCTTTCCGGCTGCATTGTAAAACGACGGCGCGAACGGATGCTGCACATTGATCGGCGCAAGCGGATTCTCTTCGCTTGTCAGGCTTTCGTCGTATCTCTCGAAGCCGTCGTAGTTTTGAAACTCGGTCTTCTCTCCGCAGAGGAATGCGTAAGCGTCCTCGATCGAAGGATGTAACGGCTCCATTCCGAACGACGGCCCGTTCGGTCCGTACAGCGAAGCGGTATCGAAAAGCGTCGTCAGTAAAAACGTGAAGTTCGTGTTGTCCGAATACCCGACGTACCACTTGGGCGCCGCCTGCTTAATGCGCTCCCAGTCCACACGGTCAATCGTCTCATTCATGAGTTCCCCGCCGCCGCACGCAAGCAGCACGTTGTTCTCGCGCGTGCAGTACATGTCGGTCAGCTCCTTACCGCACAGCTCGGGCGTGTTCGAGATGCCGACGCCCTCGCCGAGATAGCAGTTCGGTCCCATCATGACCGGATGCCCCCAGTCAGAAAAGCGCTTAACGGCATTCTGAAGACGGCTTTTGTAAGGTTCGATGTTGCAGCCGAAACTCGGCGCAGCAAAGCCTACGGTACCGATTTTGGTAAGAAAACGCGGGTATTTCATAAGACACCTCCGAAAGTTTTGGGAAAAAGAACTGCGATCCATTTCTGAATCGCAGTTTGTGTGGGGGGAGAAATTACTTCAGAGAAGTAATGAACCAACTTATTTAGTTTAGAAACAGTGTCTGTACATCTGTTCTGTCTATATACTAACACATCTTTTTTCATTTGTCACCATGCAAAATGAAAAAATCCCGTGCCGTATTCTTCCGCGCAAAATGTAAAATACTTTGTCATTTACGCTACAACCCGATATTAGACCAAGAAGGAGGGTTTGTCAACCCTCCTTTTGAAAAATCTACCCGCCGTATTCTTCGGTTGCCGTGCTGCTGAACACGTCACTCCTATACGCGAAGGTGAGTTTGTAAGCGACGTGCGCTTCCTCCCCTTCCTCCGCAGGCACAACCCGAACGGCCAGTTCTATATTAATTCTTCCCCCGGCAATCTCTTCACCGCTGTCATAAAGGACCTCAGTCCATTCCTTCGGTCCGGAACCGGAAAGCATCTCCCGGATCTTCTTCCGGTAGGTTTCCATGTAATCCTTTCCGTTTACGATAAATTCTCCCTCCGCCGTAGCATCCGGTGTAATCGGAAGCCGTTCCACGGTTTTTACGAAGTAATATTCTGTCGCAAAGCCGCCCGGAGCCGTTTCGTCCTGCACTCTCTGCCCGACATGGACATCGTCGTAGTATCTCCCCTGTCCGTCTTTCCAAGGAATCGAAATCTTCATGAACAGGTTACCGAACGCATAGACTTCATACGGAACGGGAATTGTTTCCCGGTCATGCATACGAAGCCACTCCGATGCCCCGTCCGGCGAATAGAAGAATCCGGACGGATCGAAGACGAAGTAACCGCCGTTTCCTTCGTGGATGTAACGGTACTGTCTTCCTTCAAGCGCTTCGTCCATTTCCTTCGCCCAGAAGCGGTCCCCTTTAATCACGCGGTCGCAGAACATCCTGTCGGTAATCAGAAAGACGTCTGCCTCCGGGTCATACCAGACCTCGCAGCCGTCGATGTACGGCTCGCGCTCGGTTCCCGCGAATACGCATCCCTTACGGGCCTCTTTCACATTTTCCGCAATCTTCTCAAAGGTGAAGAACTGCGTTCCGACCTGTCCCGGTTCATCGAGCTGATAGGAGATGTCGGTTGTGCAGAACATGTAATACTGCTCGTTAATGCCGATGTCGGTCTCGCGGCCGTCATACAGAAAGCCGGACATCAGGCAGCCCTGTACGAGTCCGCGGAACACCTCGCCCGCAGGAATTGTGAACAGCCCGCCGGAAGAAAACTCCGTCATTCCTTCCGAAGCGATTGCCTTGGCGTTTAAGAAAACCGCTTCTTCAACGGCTTCGTCCTCCTCGGCTTTGAGCTGCCGAAGCATTGCGTCTTTTGCGTCAAATGTGACGTACGGGTACGCCTTCGCCCGCGCGACGATCTCGTCATCCGAAAGGCGGAACCACTCCGCCGCGTCGCCGTTCACGGTATATACGGTTATCTCATTGCCGTGCTTATAAAGCACCCGGTCAAAGGTCGTCTTCACATATTCTTTCGCGTCGGTCTCCTCCTGCTTTGAGACGAACCAGACGCTGTCCGCCCCGCCTAGGAAGATATTCGAAAAGGTATGCGCGGTGTTCTCCGGCGCCTCCGTCGGCGTCGGCGTTCCGGTCACCGTCGGCGTGCTCGAGACCTTCTCGGTTGTCCGCTTGTTCGGGTCTCCCTTGTCAACCTGTATCTTTCCGCCGCATGCCGTCAGGAGAGCTAACAGCCCCGCGCACAGGCACATCAACAGGAATTTCTTCATAAAGTACTTCTCCTCCGTAATTCCATTACACGCTTTTCTCTATCGTATCAGAAGAATATTACAAAAATGCTTTTGAAATATTACAAAAGTATTACAATAAAAAAGCCTGCCGGATAACCGGCAGGCGCCTTGGTCGGAATTATTCTTTTTCCATTCGTTTCTTCATGTTTCCGAACAGTACGAAAAATGCAACACCGAAGCCGGCTGTTGCAAGTCCGGCGAATACGGGGATTACCCGTGCGCTGAACTGAAGCGGAAGCGTCCAGACCGTAACGACGGTCACGCCGCCGAGGATAATCAGAACGATGGCGAAGATCTCGAGAAGCTTCAGTCCGGCCTTCAGTGCAAGCACCGTTCCGGCAGCTTTCTCGCCGCGCTCGATCTTATCGGTATCCTTCAGTTTCTTACCAGCAAGCAGTTCCGAAACCTGAACTTCAATGATGCGGCACAGAGGCTCAATCAGATCCGCGCTCGGTGTGGAATGACCTTCCTCCCACGATGCAACCGTTCCCGGGGAAACACTCAGGCTTTTTGCAAGCATGGCCTGCGTAAGTTTCTTGTTCTCTCTGCTCTCCGCTATAAACTTTCCAATTGCTTCCTGCGTCATGAAATAACACCTCCGTGTATTCAGATTCTCTCTTCATTGTAGCATCTCAAAAGCGATTAGTAAAGCAAGAATACGAAAAATCTATAAAACTTTCTGCTTTTTCAGAAACTCCCCGCAAAGCGCCGGCCACATGGCCACATCCGCGAACGAAGGCATCGGCGGCATCGGAGGCCGTTCGCCGTCTTCCTTCGGCTCGGGCTTCTTTCCTTCGGGGTTTCCGAAGAACTGAATCATCAGCTCGGTGCGGCGCTGATCGGATACGTTGATGCCCTTTCCTTCCCTCACCGCTTCCACCGCGCGGTTCACCTGGTCAAATGTGTACGCTTCGCCGAAGTCTCCGGTCTTAATCCGGTCTCCCGCAACGGCTGCCATTCCGTGGCCGCCGGTCGGGAATGCATAGTAGGCGTACGGAACGCCCGCCTTGCGGCACGCCTCCGCGAAGAACATGCTGTTCTCAACAGGCACGAGATCGTCCTCAACCGTCTGCCAGATAAAGCACGGTGGCATATCCTTATGCGCCTGCTTTTCAAGCGAATAATAAGTCATCTCCTCTTCGCTTGCGTTCTGTCCGATCAGTGCCCGGATTGAATAGATATGCGTAAACTCACCCGAGGTAATTACCGGGTAGCCGAGCACGACGGCATCCGGACGGTTGCTTACGGCATTCAGCGACGCATCGGAATCCGTAACGTCTCCGTAATGCGTACAGATGCTTGCGCACAGGTGTCCGCCCGCGGAGAATCCGCAGATGGAAAGCTTTGCGGGGTCCATCCGGTACGTCCCGACGTTTGCGCGGATATAACGGATCGCGCGGGACAGGTCCTTCATCGGCTGGTCCTTAAGCGGCACCGACATCGTGATGTCGGTCGTATAGGTAAGCACGACGACATTCATGCCCATGTTGTAGAAGTATTCCGCAACGGGCTCGCCTTCGACGTTCACAACCATGCAGTACCCGCCGCCGGGAACGACAATCATGCCGGGGCGGACTTCGTCATCGTCATGCAGATAAGCGTACACGTTCGGAACGAACCCATACGCCGCCGCATAGTTATACTCGCCGTCCTGATAAATCGGTTTCTGAAACGAAATCGCTTTGTCAATCATGCCTTTGCTCCTTTGTTAATCTTTCCGGCCTTCTTGTCCGCCTTCATGTCCTTCTTGAAGCGGCGGAAGTCGCCGAGCGCCTTCCAGCCGATGCCGAAAATCTTACGGATATTAATCGAGTTCTTACCCGCGGTACGAGGCTTGAACGAAATCTCACGGAACGCCTGCGACTCGCCGTAATACGCGTAGTAGGTCGTCATCATAATGTTCGGAAGATTGTAATCCTCCTGCATCTTGTAAAGATACTTCTTCACGACGTCGCATTTCATGAGACGGAACGGCGCGTTCGCATCCGGAACCTTCACGCCGAAATACAGGCGTACCAGAAGACATACGACCTTCTCGACAAACGCTCTGCTCTTTCCGTCGCCGCGTACGGTACGGTTCCCGAAGATGCCGTCGTACTCGGTGCGGAGCTGCCAGAATGCGTCGAACTCAGCCGGGTTCGTCTGACCGTCCGAGTCGGTCTGGAACACGTAATCGATGCCTCTTTTAATCGCAAGATCATAAAGCGCGATTACCTTCGGCCCGTGATAGCGGTTCGTGTCCGGAAGAATCTCGAGCTGCGGAAATTCCTTCTGAAGATTTGTAAGCACTTCATGCGTGCGGTCCTTGCTTCCGCTGTCCGCGATAACAAGGCGGGAATCCTCTCCCTTTCCTTCAAGAACCGGGTACCACTGGCGCACCACGCCTTCGATATTCGCCTCCTCGTTATAGGCAGGCATAACAATATATAACGAATCCATAAAAACCTCCGTAAATTGACTCACTTCAGTATACCATCAGACCTTCGGTGCGTCAATGGGAATGGTTTTCGGACTTTACTGGTTGAGCGCGTAATACAGGCCCTTCATCGCCATCAGTTCCTCATGGCTTCCCTGCTCGGCAATGCCCTTGTTCGAAATATAGAGGATGCGGTCGGCGCTCCGGATTGTCGAAAGCCGGTGCGCAACCATGAACGACGTCTTGCCCTTAAGCAGTTTCTTTAATGCTTTCTGAATCAGTGCCTCGGTTTCGGTATCAATCGAGCTGGTTGCCTCATCGAGAATCACGACGGACGGGTTCTTAAGAATGATTCGCGCGAAGGAAAGCAGCTGCTTTTCACCCGCGGACAGTCCCGCGCCGCGCTCCTCAAGCTTATGTTCATAGCCGTCCGAAAAACGCTCAATGAACGTATTCGCGTAGATGCTCTCGGCAGCCTTGATGCACTCCTCGTCGGTCGCATCCGGCCGGCCGTAACGGATATTCTCAAGGATGGTGCCCTTGAAGATGAACGGCTCCTGCATCAGCACGCCGACCTCCTTACGGAGCGAGTCAAGCGTAACCTCA
>JAGAES010000135.1 GCA_017613055.1 Lachnospiraceae bacterium
ACATCGCCGAGCTCTATGATGCAGCTACCGCAGAGGCGGTTCGCATTCAGTACGGCGGTTCCATGAACGCCGGCAACGCTGCAGAGCTTCTTGCAATGCCCGACATCGACGGCGGTCTGATCGGCGGCGCTTCCCTGAAGGTTGACTTCGGCAAGATTGTTAACTACAATAAGTAATTATTGTTTGAATTCGAAAAGAGAACTGTCGCCCGTGCGGCAGTTCTTTTTTGCGTTTCATGGAAAATATTATGTCATTTTTCGGCAAAGAATTAAGATGCGGCGTGTCAAATTATTGACGCGGAAAATGAAAAGTGGTATAATCGATGCATAGTATGCACTCATACTAAATTTTTTCTAATCACTTTGATAAGGAGCATTTATGAAAAGAGTGAAGAAATTGACGGCCGTTGTGCTTGCAATGATGATGGTTTCTTCCCTTCTTGCATGTACCAAGAAGACTGCGGAAGAGCCTACCGGCACACCGACCCCGACACAGGAACAGCAGCAGCCGACCGGCGGCGGAGAGGATACGCCTACCCCGACTCCTGCAAAACCTACAATTCTGACAGACGATGATGCCATTTATGATGCGGCACTTTCTGAGTACGAAGAGTATCTCGAGAAGGCACACGGAGAGGTTAAGAACGTTTCTCTTCGTTATGTTCTGGAAGCAATTGCCGAAGCAAAACTGATGGAGTCCTCGGTTTATATTCCGGGTTCTTCCGACGGTGGTACGTATGCCATCGGACGTGTTGCTCCGTACACGGCAAGCCCTTGCCTCTGGGGTAACGATTCCTATCGTTATCACAATGTACTCGTTGTTAAGGGCGATCCGCTGAAGCCCGCAGACCGTGATGCCCTCAAGGCAAAATGGGTTGAGCTGAAGGGAACCGGCACTTACGAAGCTTTTGCTAAGCAGTACCTTACCGAGAAGGGTTATACCCTTAAGGATACCTACACCCTCGGCTACACCAGCGACCCCGCTACATGGGATATCTTCGATACCTATCTTGCAGCGGATGCCCGCGCTATCATCAATACGTTTGATAACCTGATTGAATATGACGGCGAGAACGTTATGAAGCCGGCCCTTGCTGAGAGCTGGACCGTAAGCGACGACGGTCTTACCTACACCTTTAAGATTCGCCAGGGCGTTAAGTGGGTAGATTCCCAGGGACGTAATATCGCTGATGTTAAGGCTGAAGACTTCGTTACCGGTATGCAGCACTGCCTTGACTGCCAGGCAACCTCTTATCTGGTTGAAGGCGTAATCAAGGGCGCTTCCGAGTATCTGGAAGGCTCCATCGTGGACTTTGCTCAGGTCGGCGTTAAGGCTACGGATGACTATACCCTTGTTTATACGCTTGAGCAGCCCACTCCTTACTTCATGACCATGATGGCTTACAACCCGTTCGCACCTCTTAATAAGAACTATTTCGTTTCTCAGGGCGGCGCGCTCGGAGTAGACGCTTGGGCAGAAGCATACGAGAACGGCGTTAATTACGGTATTGACAAGGATCACATCGCTTACTGCGGTCCTTACCTTGTAACCAACGCAACGGATGAAAGCAAGATCGTTTTCTCCGCTAACCCGACCTACTGGAACAAAGACAACATCAACATTAAGACCATTACATGGCTCTTTAATGACGGTAAAGATACCACGAAGGGTTACAATGATATGAAGGCCGAAGTTATCGACGGCTGCGGTCTGAACACCGAGACCCTTGCTCTTGCAAAGACAGACGGCTGGTTTGACCAGTATCATTACACTTCCGGTACGGATGCGACCGCTTTCGGTTCCTTCCTGAACCTCTATCGTCAGGCTTACGCACTGTTTAACGATGAGACCGCTGCGGTTTCCGGTTTGACGGATGAGCAGAAGGATCTCGCAAACCTTTGCATGCAGAACGTTCATTTCCGCAGAGCTTTCGCATTTGCTTATGACCGTATTGCTTACAATGCACAGGTTGTCGGTGATGAAGTTGCGCCTCTTTCCGTAATCAACTCTTACACGCCCGGTAACTTCGTACAGTTGACCGAGGATGTTACGATTGATATCAACGGCAAGAGCACGACCTTCAAGGCGGGTACCTACTACGGTGCTGTTATGCAGGCACAGATTGATGCCGACGGCGTTCCGATGAAGGTTTGGGATCCGACTCTTGAGGCCGGCGCAGGTTCAAGCGCTGGTTTCGACGGCTGGTACAATCCGGCAAATGCCAAGGCTGAGCTTCAGAAAGCTGCAGAAGAGCTTGGTATTACGATTGACAAGGATCATCCGGTTCACATCGAACTGTCTTATCCTTCTTCCAACAATACCTACGCAAACCGTGCAAACGCTCTGAAGAAGTCTGTTGAGGCTTCCACGGACGGCGCTATCATCGTAGACCTTCTTGACTGCGTAACGCTCAAGAACTGGTACTATGACGGATACTATACACAGTCCGGTTCGCAGTGTAACTACAACGTATATGACTGCTCCGGCTGGGGTCCTGACTACGGTGATCCGCAGACGTATCTGAACACCTTCCAGAGAGAAATCGGTGATATGATTCACGTTCTCGGTATCTATTAATCCGGTTTTTTAAAGGTTTGACGTGTCATCCGTAAGTTCCGGATGAAGAAATGAACTCTCAGGGGGATGAGCGAATAACTCATCCCCCTATTTTCTTGATTTTTTACTATACAAATGACGTAAAAGAGTGTAAAATAGTACTGTTCTAAATACTGTAATTCTGTGAGACACGGATATGAAGAAATTTATTATCAAAAGAATCATCGGCGGACTGCTTTCCATCATTGCGGTTGTGGCAATCGTAATGATTTTAATCTATTCGCTGATGGACCGAAATCTTATCTTCCAGTCGGACGCTTTGTACATGAAGAAACTCAGCAATGAGAAGACGCATTACAAGTATACGAAATGGGAAGAGTATGGCTATGTGGATCTGGTGAACTATTCGGATTATATGATTTCGCTTCTCCGAAACGGCACCATTACGCAGGAGGTTTTTGATGCGACAGCTTACCCGCGTAACGGCAAAGTAACCAAGGAACAGACGAAAGAGTATGTGCAGCAGTTCAAAGACTATTACTCCGGCAAGGGCTACGTGATTATGGAGCTCGAGGCGGATATGATGTCGAGCGGCAGAAAGATTAAGACCGGTGGTGCGGCGAAACTCTTTGCCTATAAGGATGTTCCGCTCTACCAGCGCCTTGCCAAGTATTTCAAATCCGTGTTCTTCTCCGACAATATCCATTATGTTCCGGAAGAAGACGATATCGGCGAGAGAAAACTCACCTTTACGTTACATGACCCGATTTATACGGTTTATAACGAGGACGGGTCCGTGGCGTCCGAAAAGTTTTCTCCGGCGATTCTCGGAAACGGAACGAAACACAAGTACCTGCTTTACTTTGACAATCGTTTCCCGTATGTTCATCAAAACCTTCTGTCCCTGAATCTCGGCAAATCCTACGCCGTGAATTCGGGTATTGATGTGTGGGAGACCATGACCGTCGCGCAGGGAACGTTTTCCATGAAAGAGCTTACCTACCCGTCGGGGCTTCGTGAGGAAACGGCGGATGACCTGCATACCGCGGTTTATCAAAAGGGTTCCTTAGAGACCAACCTGGTATACGCCGAACGGTTTACGGACGATTACACGAATACCGTGACGGCGAAGAGCGGAAAGTCGAAGGTCGGGTATTCCTTTACAATCGGTATTCTTGCGACGCTCCTTGCCTATGCGCTCGGACTTCCGCTCGGAATCTGGATGGCGCTTCGTAAAGACAAGCTTGTGGATAAAATCGGAACGGCCTATAACATTTTCATCCTTGCGGTTCCGTCCCTTGCCTATATCTTTATGTTTAAGGCAATCGGTACATCGGTATTCAAACTGCCGCGTGTCTTCGATATGGATTCCGCCAACAAGCTGATGTATATTCTGCCGATTGTTTCTCTGGCGCTTCCTTCCGTTGCGGGACTGATGAAGTGGCTGCGGCGTTACATGGTTGACCAGATGAATTCGGATTATGTAAAGTTTGCCCGGTCCGGCGGTCTCTCCGAAGGAGAGATTTTCCGGAAGCACATTCTGAAGAATGCAATGATTCCGATTATCCACGGAATTCCGGGAAGCATTCTCGGCGCTTTGGTCGGCGCGATTATTACCGAGCGCGTTTATTCCGTGCCCGGTGCCGGCAACCTGTTAACGAACGCCATCAATGTATATGATAACGGCGTTATTGTCGGTATAACAATGTTCTACGCAACCCTGAGTGTGGTGGGCCTCCTGCTCGGCGATATCCTGATGGCTATGGCAGACCCGCGCATTTCATTTGATACGAAAGAAAGGTGATTCCCGTGAGTGACGAATTGTATGATTTAAGCGGTCTTAACATGTCGGAAGAAGAATTGTTCTCTCCGGTCAGTCATGACGATTTGGAATCCGAGAAAATCACCGCTCCCAGATATTCTTATTGGAAATCCGTGTTCCGCGTATTCTTCCGGAACAAAATCAATATTGTGGCGCTTGCCATCCTGGCCGTTGTCGTGATATTTGCCTATGTATATCCGCAGGTTTCGCATTACGACCCGATGGCGAACATCATGGACAGTACCGCGAAGCATCTGACGCCCAAGCAGGCGATTGAAAAGTTCGGTTTAAGCACGCATTCCGTTCTCGGAACCGGCGCGGCCGGACAGTCCACCTTCGACGCGGTATGGTACGGCTCGCAGATTTCGCTTTCCCTTGCATTTATCTGCGCCGCCATCAATATGAGCATCGGTATCCTTCTCGGCGCCGTATGGGGCTTCTCGAAGAAGGTAGACCTCGTTATGACGACGATTTATCAGATTATCGCCAATGTTCCCGGTATTCTTATCATGGCGGTTATGGTAATGCTCTTTACAGCAGGTTTCTGGACCATGGTATTTGCCATGACGGTAACCGGCTGGCTCGGCATCGCGTACTTTATCCGTACGCAGGTGCTGATTATCCGCGACCGGGAGTATAATGTTGCATCCCGCTGTCTCGGAACGCCGATCCTTCGTCTTACGGTTAAGAATATTCTGCCGTTTATGACATCCATCATCATGCTCCTTCTTGCGGAGGAGATTCCGGCCTATATTTCCGCTGAGGTATTCCTTTCCTATATCGGCTTCAGTATGGGTACGAAGACGATCTCGCTCGGCCGTCTGATTGAAATGACGCAGAGTTCGATGATGGTTCCCGGCTGGAGAATCGAATTCTGGGCACCGGTTTTCCTTTGCTCGCTGATTACACTTGTACTTTATCTCGTCGGACAGAACCTTGGTGACGCGTCCGATCCGAGAACGCATATGTGAGGAGGAGCGAGATGGAAGAGAATAAAAAGCTGTTATCCATTCGTGACCTCGTCGTGAAATTCCGTGTGCGCGGCCGTATTCTGACGGCGATTCGCGGAATTTCCTTAGACATATACGAGAACGAATCCATTGCGATTGTAGGAGAATCCGGTTCCGGAAAGTCCGTTTTTACAAAAACCTTCGCCGGAATGCTTGACGAGAACGGTTTCATCGATCAGGGAAGCATTCAGTTCTTTGATAAAACGCTGTCGGATACGACAATTCCGAACGCGGCTTCCGAACAGAAGATGATTGCGCGTTATGCCGGGCAGCTGAACTGCGCGTCCGTATATGAAGACGGCGCGAAGATTTACCGGCAGATGCAGGCACTTGATCAGGAAAAACTTGAAAAAGGCAGGCTCACCGAGGAAGAATACCAGGTGTTTCAGAGTAAGATTGATGATCTGGCATATAAGAAAACGGAGAGCTACAATAACCGTCTGACTCTGGATACACGCAAGCAGAAAGAGGAAATTAAAAAACTCAAAGCAGAAGAAAAGAAGTTTGCGGAAGAGCTGAAACAGGCGGAAGCCGGTCTTAAGGAAGCGAAGAAAGCAAAGAAGCAGGCGCTCCTTTCGGATTCGGAGTATCTGAATGACTGGAATGAACGTAAGGCAAAGCTTAAGGAAGAGTATGACAAGGCGATTGCGGGTGCTTCCGTTTCGGAAGAGACCGTTAAACGTAATGAAATGCTTGCCAAGGAAATCGTTCTTTCGGTAGACCGTTTCCCGTTCTTTAAGAAGAAATCCTACGCCCGTCAGATTGTAAAGAAACTGACGCAGGCAATGAAGGAAGGCGCGGACCTTAAGAATGCCGAAGTCCGCGAACAGTTATATAAAGACATCACATTTCGCGTGGAATACCGCAGCGAGGATGAGAAGAACATTACCGGATTTGCGAACATCGACCTTGCCAAGATGAAGTATTCCGGTGACTGGATGGAAGTCCGCGGCGAGCGGATTGCAACCGTATTCCAGGACCCGATGACTTCCTTAAACCCGATTATCACAATCGGAAAGCAGATTACGTCCGTTATTATCAAGCATCAGGGCGTTTCCGAAGCGGAAGCGAGAAAGCGTGCGCTGATTCTGATGAAGAAAGTCGGAATTCCGAATGCGGAGAAGCGTTTTGACGATTATCCGTTCCAGTATTCCGGCGGTATGCGGCAGCGTATTGTTATCGCAATCGCGCTTTCCTGCCAGCCGAAGATTCTGATCTGTGATGAGCCGACAACCGCGCTTGACGTAACGATTCAGGCGCAGATATTAAAACTCATTAAGGATTTGCAGAAGGAATTCGGCTACACCATCGTGTTCATTACCCATGACCTCGGCGTAGTTGCCAATGTGGCCGACCGTGTTGCGGTTTTGTACGCCGGACAGATTGTGGAACTCGGCAAGGTGGAAGAGGTTTTCTACGACCCGCGTCATCCGTATACCTGGGCACTTCTCAGTTCCCTGCCGCAGCTCGCGCAGCGGAACACGAAGCTGTTCTCCATTCAGGGAACCCCGCCGTCTCTTTACAATAAGATTGTCGGCGATCCCTTCGCACCGCGGAACCAGTACTGTATGAAGATTGACACGCTCGTTGAGCCGCCGTATTTTGCGGTCAGCGACACTCATATCGCGAAGACATGGCTTCTTGATCCGAGATCCCCGAAGGTCGAGAAACCGGAAGCCATTGATAACATTCACGAGAAACTTATGAACGCATTTAACATCTGAAAAGGAGAGCAAGATCGTGGCGGAACAAGACAGTAAAAACACACGCGCGAAGCACCTGCCGGAACACGGTCCGATGACCGAAGACGGCAAGGAAATCCTGCTTTCCGTTAAGAACGTCGACATCACCTTCGGCAAAGGGGAATCGGCCGTTCGGGCAGTGAAAAATGCTTCGTTTGACATTTATAAGGGCGAGACCTTCTCGCTCGTCGGAGAATCCGGATCCGGTAAGACGACAATCGGACGCGCTGTCATCCGAATCAATGAATGCGCGGCCGGCGAGATTGACTATAAGGGTGTTAAGATTTCCGGTAAGATTCCCCGTTCCCTCGACCGGGAAGTAATCCGTAATGTACAGATGGTATTTCAGGACCCCGCGGCATCGCTCAATGAGCGTGCGACGGTCGATTACATTGTTTCCGAGGGCCTCTACAATTTCCATCTTTATAAGGATGAGGCTGACCGTGTCCGGAAGGTTGAGAATATCATCAATGAAGTCGGCTTATTGCCGGAGCATCTGACACGTTATCCGCATGAGTTTTCGGGCGGACAACGTCAGCGTATCGGTTTGGCGCGAGCCATGGTTATGGAACCCGAGCTTGTTATCGCCGATGAACCGATTTCGGCGCTTGATGTATCCATTCGTGCGCAGGTACTGAATCTGATGAAACAGTTCCAGAAGGAGATGGGCGTAACCTACCTCTTCATTGCGCATGACTTATCGATTGTCCGGTTCATTTCGGATCGTATCGCCGTAATCTATAAAGGTGATATCGTCGAGATTGCCGAGGCGGAAGAACTGTTTGATTTTCCGCTTCATCCGTATACGCGTTCCCTGATTTCCGCGATTCCGATTCCGGACCCGCAGCTTGAGAAGAACAAGATTCTGTTCCGGTATGATCCTTCGGTACATGACTATTCCGAGGATAAGCCCGAGATGGTATGTATCGGACACGACCATTACGTATACGGCAATAAGAAAGAGATTGAAGAGTATAAAGAAATCCGTGAGAAGAATATTCCGCTGAAATCGGTAACGATTGCCGACTCCGATGAGCAGATCACGGCGAAAGTGAGCGAGGAAGATCTTCTTGCCGGCGACGAGGAATTCCTCAGTGCTCCGGTGCATGATACCGGAAGCTTCTGGTACGGTTTCCTTTCCTTCATTCTTCCGATTATCGGACTGATTACCGCAGTCATATTCCGGAAGCATAATTACATCCGGAATTATAAGGCCTGTAAGAAGGGCGCAATCGCGGGACTTATCTTCCGCGGTGTGCTGATATTGATACTCCTGTTGTTGATTCTCTTGGCATATCGTTAACAGATGAAAAGATACTACGGCGGACAACAAAACGTAACAAAGCCGGTGGAGAAGATTACCCTTAGTGACCGTACGGTCTCAAAGCGAAGAATCTTCTTCATCGCTTTGTTTTTATGCGTCGGAATCGGCGCATTTGTCTACGGCTTCACGCATCTCGGAGGCGAAGAAAAGGGATGGCAGGAGGTTACCCTTGACAAGGTGGTCGAGGAAAGCAGTTACTTCGATTTTACGCTTTCGTATGATTTCGGAAAAGGGAAAAAGAGCGCGAAGCGTGAGAAAAGGGAACTGACCGAAGCCTACCGTGATCTGACAAGAAAGGCATATATTCTGTTTGACCGCACGAAGGAATACGACGGCATCGGCAATCTCTGCACAATTAACCGGCATCCGAACGAGACGGTTACCGTCGACCCGGCTTTGTACAAAGCGTTCGAAAAATTCGATTTTCAAATCGCCAGCCGGATTTTGTACCTCGGAGCGCTTACCGAGCATGTCGAGGCGCTTGTTTCGTGTGAAAGCAGTGAAGCACTTTCGGAATACGATCCTTATACCAATGCGTCAGTTCGGGAATTCTTCAATAAGACCGCTGCATTCGCAATGAATCCGGAAGCGGTGCAGCTTGAACTGTGCGGCGACAACCGGGTCATTCTTCACATTTCCGACGAATACCTCACATTTGCCGCGGCAAATGACATTGTTAACTGTATCGATTTCGGCTGGACGAAGAATGCCTTCATCTGCGATTATCTGGCGGACAGCCTGATTGATAAAGGATTCCGAAGCGGCATTCTGACAAGCTATGACGGCTTTACCCGGAATTTCTGCGAGAGCGGGAAGCAATTCTCCTATACGCTTGTTTTCTACGAGGATGGAGAGGCACGGACCGCCGGCACCATGAATTATGAGGGAAAGATGAGCTTTGTGTGGCTTCACGATTATCCCATGCACGCGTTTGACAGCATGGGACGCGTGCTGATGCTTCCGGACGGATATCATCGGCATACGTATATCGGCTTGGACGGTATGCCGAAATCTTCGGGACATGACCTGCTTGTCTGGTCGGGCGGATGGACCTGTTCGGACATTGCCTTAAGCGCGGCTGACAGCTATATTTCGGATGAGCCGAAACTGTCTTCTTTTTTGAGGGAAGCGGCATTCTGTGACATGGGTGCGTTATTCTGCGAGGACGGAGTTCTTAGATGCAATACCGACTCTGTGAGTTTTACCGATCTTAAAGAGTATGATACGGTGAAATTCCGCCTTTCGAAATGACCGTTTTATGTGAGGGAGGAAAGATATGAACTGGGGATGGACATTTCTTATCGCACTTCTTTGGATTGTCGGAACATCGTTCCTGTACGGTGTCATCGAAGTTTTGGATAAACGTTATCATTTTCAGTCGCAGGAAGGCTTTGCCGGCCTCGGGCGCTGGCTTTGCCGGATTCTCCTGACGCTGGTTCCTCCGATTCTTTTTCTTGTAATCAATCTTTCCATTCGTATAGGCATGCGGTTCGGCGTTTTCTGGGGAATTGTCTCGCTTGTCATGGAAATCGTTTTTGTTCCGCTTTGCTTTTTCTTAAAAACGGTGGTTTTAAGTCCTGAGCGGCTGGCGAAGAAAGCCCGGATTAAGCTTGGCGATTACCGTCTGTTTGAAGAAAACTTTTACAGGGAGAACCCAGGAAAGCCGGATTATGAAGGAAAAGCCCCGTTTGCTTACTTTGCAAATCAGTTTTATGAGGTTTCGGAGAAGATTTTCCTCAGTCATTTCTTCTGTTCGAAGAAACGAAGAAAGCGCTACGCGGAAGCCGTCATCGAGAACAACCGGGATGTTCTTCCGGAGATTACAAGATGGGACTATTATGATGATCCGAAACTTGGGAACGGCTATGACAGTGTGCTTCTGTTATGCAGCGGAGATACCGAAGAACGGTATACAATAAACCGGGACAGTCTGCCGCTTTTTCTGTGGATCATTCTCAAACGGTTTATAAAGTTTTTCCCTGTCATGGTTCTTGGATTTTTTGTAAAAATCGGTAAAGCTTTGAATCCGTTTCGATGGTTCAAAAAGAAGCAGGAATGAAGGGAAAATGCTTGCATTCGGAATTTTTTATGTTACAATACCATTCGGTAAGAAAATGAGATTGCGACTCATTCAGAATAAGGAGACTTTTTATGGCTAAGAAACCCACGGTTTTATTGATTCTTGACGGATACGGATTAAATGAGAAGACAGAAGGCAACGCGGTCGCGCAGGCGAAGACGCCGGTGATGGACCGTTTGATGAAAGAATATCCCTTTGTTAAGGGCAATGCCTCCGGCATGGCAGTCGGCCTTCCGGACGGGCAGATGGGAAACTCCGAAGTCGGACACCTCAATATGGGTGCCGGCCGGATTGTATATCAGGAGCTGACCCGCATCACGAAAGAAATTATGGACGGCGATTTCTTCAAAAACGAAGAACTGCTTGCCGCCGTAGAAAACTGTAAGAAAAATGACAGCGCGCTTCACCTGTACGGACTGCTCAGTGACGGCGGCGTGCACAGTCATAACACACATCTGTACGCACTTTTAAAGCTTGCGAAGGAGCAGGGACTTAAGAAGGTTTACGTACACTGTTTCCTTGACGGCCGTGATACCCCTCCGGCAAGCGCGGGCGAGTTTGTTGCCGCTCTTGAAGAGGAGATGGCGAAGATCGGCTGCGGTGAGGTTGCGACTATCAGCGGACGTTACTACGCAATGGATCGTGACAAGAACTGGGACCGTGTCGAGAAGGCTTATGCCGCTTTGGTATACGGCGAAGGCAATACCGCGAACAGCGCTTCGGAGGCAATGAAGAATACATACGCCGAGGGCGTTACCGACGAGTTCATGATTCCGACGGTAATCCTTAAGAACGGCGCTCCGACGGCAACAATCAAGGCCAATGACTCGATTATCTTCTTCAATTTCCGCCCGGACCGCGCACGTGAGATTACGCGGACGTTCTGCTGTGAGGATTTCGACGGATTTGAACGCCGGAACGGCTTCTTCCCGGTGAAGTACGTATGCTTCTCCGAGTATGACGTGACGATTCCGAACAAGACGATTGCCTTCAAGAAGATTGAGATTACGAATACGTTCGGCGAGTGGCTTGCGGCCCAGGGCATGAAGG
>JAGAES010000136.1 GCA_017613055.1 Lachnospiraceae bacterium
AAGGAAGTGCAGTTTATGGTGCACGGCAAGGGCGCCTATTCCGTATTGAAGTTCGAAAGCGGCGTGCACCGCGTGCAGCGTGTTCCCGAGACCGAATCGGGCGGCCGCATCCATACGTCGACTGCTTCGGTAGCGGTTATGCCGGAGGCCGAAGAGGTGGACGTTCAGATTGATGAAAAGGACATCCGGATTGACGTTATGCGTGCTTCCGGTAACGGCGGCCAGTGCGTAAACACGACTGACTCTGCCGTGCGTCTTACGCACTATCCGACCGGCATTGTCGTTTACTCACAGACCGAGAAATCGCAGTTACAGAACAAGGATAAGGCATTTGCCTTACTTCGTTCGAAACTGTATGATCTGGAGCTTCAGAAAGCGCACGAGGCCGAAGCCGCGGCGAGACGGAGCCAGATCGGTACGGGTGACCGCTCCGAGAAGATACGGACGTATAATTTCCCGCAGAGCCGCGTGACCGATCACCGGATCGGGCTGACGCTTTACAAGATCGATAAGATCATGAACGGGGATCTGCAGGAGATTCTCGATGCTTTGACGACGGCCGACCAGGCGGCGAAGCTCGCGAGCGAAGAAGCATGAAGCAGGATTATGGCAGCAGTATTCAGCCGGTTCTTTGATTACGGAGAGGTTTATGATTACAGCCAGATCGAATAATCAACTGAAACAGATTGCGAAGCTTTTAAAGAAGCGGAGCGCCCGCGAAGAGGAACGGACGTATGTCATCGAAGGAAAGAAGATGTTCTTCGAAGCGGTGAAGCAGGTTCCTGATTCTCTGATAAAGGCATACTGGTCGCAGTCCGGGCTTTCGGGGCTTTCCGAAGAGGAGAGGGCCCTTATGAAAGCGTGCCCGTATGAAGAAGTGACGGACGACGCGTTCGGAGCCGTTTCGGAAACCGTGACGCCGCAGGGCGTTATCGCGCTTATGAGAATGCCGGAACACTCGGCTGACGGGATTGTTTCTTCCGGGAAGGGCATCCTTCTTCTTGAGACCCTGCAGGACCCCGGCAACCTCGGAACCATCCTCCGTACCGCGGAGGCGGCGGGAATCGGCGGCATCTTTCTTTCGGCGGACTCTGTGGACGCGTTTTCCCCGAAAGTCGTACGCGCCACTATGGGCGCGATATGGCGTGTCCCGTTCGCGTATGCGGAACAATTCACCGAAACACTCAAAATGCTCAAAAATCGCAATGTGACGCTTTGTGCGGCACATCTTGCGGGTTCCGTACCGTATGACAAGGCGGATTATAAGGGACAGTGCGGGATTCTGATCGGAAACGAAGGAAACGGGCTGTCGGACGAAGTTACCGCTCTTTGCGACGTTCGCGTCCGGATTCCGATGGAAGGACAGGCGGAATCACTGAACGCAGGCGTTGCGGCGGCGCTTCTGATGTATGAACTGAAAAGACACGGATAAGAAAACGGCGCCCCTTACGCGGGACGCCGTTGGTTATATGAAATCAACGACTAAGCAGTCTTCTTTTGAAAGAGCAGCGAGAAACCTTTCTCACCGGACTTCGCGATGAAGATGCGGTACAGGTTCTTCCAATGCTTCGCGAACATGATGGCAACCACTGAAAGCACGAAGAACAGGACCGGCGCGGTACCGAGCACATGGAAAACGCGGACCGCGAACAGAATCGCGGTGTTGAGCGTCGAAAGCACGATGTAGTCGGTAATCCACGTAATCAGAAAGATAAACAGAACGGCAAGCAGGCAGAACTTCTGGTCAAAGCCGAAGAGGACGCCGATCAGCGTGGCGAAGCCTTTGCCGCCGTGAAACTTCAGGTAGAACGGGAACATGTGTCCGAGAATGCAGCCGCAGCCGGCGCAGAGCCCGAGCACGCGGTTACCGGTGATTACGGTTGTCAGAAGCGAAGCGAGGATGCCTTTTAATATGTCCATGCCGCCGACAAGGACGCCCATCTTCCAGCCGAGCACAAACGTCACATTGGAAGCTCCGGGATTGCCGGTGCCTTCTTTATGAATGTTAACATGCCGGAAGCGGGACACGGCATCGGCGGTGCTGAAGCAGCCGAGCATATACCCGATCACGGATACAACAACATACTGCATGGTTTCGGAACGCTCCTTCTGTGAAATCCGAAACCATTGTACTACACTTTCCGGAAAATGGCACCCCTTTTTTTACATTTTCCGAAAGAGAAAACGGGAGGAAATCGGATGGCCAGAACCGCAAATCCGGAGAAACAGAAGAAAACGCGCACGGAACTGTTCCGCATCGCCGCGCGGGCGTTCCTTCGCGACGGCTATGAAGCGACCGGAATGAAGGCGCTTGCGGAAGAGGCAGGCTGCACGACCGGCAAGTTTTATTTTCATTATTCCGGCAAAGAAGAAATCCTGACGGAACTTCTTGCCGAGCTGTTCCGCGGCAATAAAGAGGCGGCGGAACGGACCGCGGGCCGAAAGAAGGATTGCTTCTACGGAGCGATGTTCTTCCTTTCGATGCTTTATCAGGGTGCGAAGGCGTACCCGAACCTTCGGGACATATATCACGAAGGCATCTCGCAACCCGCAGGACGGGAACTGTGCGAGGAGATTCTTACGGAGATGCTTGATGATGCGGAGGCAATCCGCATCCGCGTCGCAATCAGCGCGATTCCCGTGTTCTTCCGGGAAGAAGGCGGAGCGGAGGAACAGTACCTTACGATGCTTGCGCAGATTCTCGGAAAGAATCCGGAAGAAGCAGAGGCTTATGAGAAGCGGATTTCGGAGGATTCCGCGAAGGTTCGCGAGAAGGCGTATGACGTTCTTGTGCGGCTTTTACAGGGACCCGGAAGGAAAAATGTGAAGAAATTGTGAAATTGTTAGCACTCGCTTGACACGAGTGCTAACAAGTGGTATAACATAGTCAGAACGAAGGAAGAGAAATCTTCCGGGAGTTTCGAACGAAACGGCTTTCATAAAGGAGGAATGACTTATGTTGATGCCTGCAATTTTTGGAGAAGATTTATTTGATGATTTGTTTGATGATCTGTTCGCACCGGTTCCGGATCGTGAGGCTAGACCGATGAAACC
>JAGAES010000137.1 GCA_017613055.1 Lachnospiraceae bacterium
CGAAGCAAGCTCGGAGAGAAGGGCGAGTACATCAAAACCATTTGGGGAATGGGATATAAATTCGATTATTAATGCCCCGCAATGGCCCTGTGTATGACGCAGGGCTTTTCGTGTTTTTATGGAGTGAGGTTTAGGATGACGGAACGCAGGATAAAATCGCTTCGGATTAAGATGGTTATCGCATTCGTCCTCGTGACGATCGGGATTCTGATCGGCACGTGGGTGCTTACGAAATTCGTCCTTCCGAAGGTTTATCTGAAATCGAAAATGAACGATCTGGTCAGCACGTTCGACGCGGTTGAAGTGCTCCTGTCGCAGACGGAGGAATTCAATTCCGACACGACCTGGAGCTTAAACAGCCTTCAAAGCGGCAAGAACGTTTCGGTGCTTGTCATGGACGCAAGAAGCCCGTTCGTAAGGGATCCGCTCTATACGAACGGAACCCGGGCGCTGCAGAACCGGATGCTTGAGCTTGAGCTGATGAAGGTGGAAATCAGCAACATCAAGCTCGGCGAAAGCCACTGGAACGCGAAGATTCTGTCTAAGACGGACCGCTATCAGATTTACGAAATGGAAAGCGTTTCCGAAAACGGCTCGATTATTCAGCAGAGCAGAAGCGAAAGCGACGAGCACGGAGCAGGCGGACGCAGCGAGGTTTCGGGCGGAACGTATATCGATCTGTGCGGCTATGTCGGAGGGCAGTACTACGTATACCTGAGCCTTGACTATCAGAGCATTACGAAGGCGACGTCCATTGCGACCGATTTTCAGATGAAGGTTGCAATCGGAATCCTTTTCGTTGCGGCAATCATCATCTTCCTTCTGTGCCGGATTATCACGAGACCGATTGAGAAGATGTGCGTCGTTGCCGAGAAGATGTGCCAGATGGATTTCGAAGCGCGCTGCCCGGAAGACCGGAGTGACGAAATCGGCGAGCTCGGAAGATCGCTTAACGTGCTTTCGGAGCGGCTGCAGGAGACAATCGGCGATTTGAAAAAGGCCAACAACGAACTTGAACACGATATCCGCAAGAAAGAGGAAATCGAGAACATGCGGAGCGATTTCATTTCGAACGTTTCGCACGAACTGAAGACTCCGATTGCGCTGATTCAGGGCTATGCGGAAGGCCTTCAGGATAACATCAACGATGATGCCGAGAGCCGGAACTACTACTGCGAGGTTATTATCGACGAGGCCGCCAAGATGAACGGCATCGTAAAGAAGCTGCTTTCGTTAAACCAGCTGGAGTACGGCGAGCAGGCGCTTGAGTACGACCGCTTTGATATCTTCGACGTGCTCAGAGGGGTGCTTCGTGACACTGAAATCCTTCAGAAGCAGCAGGAGGTTACCGTGCATTTTTATGATGACGGACCCTGCTACGTATGGGCGGACGAATACTGCGTCGAGGAAGTCGTAACCAATTACATCAGCAACGCTTTTCACCATGTCGCAAAGTCAAAAGAGATTGCGGTCTCGGTGAAAAAAACAGATGCAACCGTGCGCGTTTCCGTGTATAATACAGGAGAGCAGATTCCGGAGGAAGATCTCGAGAAAATCTGGATCAAATTCTACAAGGTGGACAAGGCCAGAACGCGTGAATACGGCGGTACCGGAATCGGCCTCTCGGTTGTCAAAGCCGTGATGGATGCGCACAACCAGAAGTGCGGCGTTATCAATCACGAGGGCGGCGTGGAGTTCTGGTTTGAACTCGAAGCCGCGGACGGGCAGGAAGAAAAGAAACAGGAGCAGAAGAAGACGGAAAATGATAGCAGTCATTGATTATGATGCCGGGAACATCCGGAGCGTGGAGCATGCGCTCGCGGCACTCGGTTTTGAACATATTGTGACAAGAGATGCGGACGTTATAAGAAATGCCGACAAAGTCATTCTTCCGGGCGTCGGCGCGTTCGGCGACGCGATGGGGAGACTGGATGCCTACGGCCTTACGGAAGTCATTAAAGAGGTCACGAAGGCAGGGAAACCGTTCCTCGGCATCTGCCTCGGGCTTCAGCTGATGTTTGATGAGAGCGAAGAGAGTCCGGGTGTTCCGGGACTGTCGCTTCTTCCCGGAAAGATTGTAAGGCTTCCCGAAGGAGGCGGACGCAAGATTCCGCACATCGGCTGGAACGACCTTTCGTTCCCGAAGGAGAGCCGGCTTTTTAAAGGAATTCCCGAGCACAGTTATGTGTACTTCGTACATTCCTTTTATCTGCAGGCGGATGACCCCGGTGTAGTAGCAGCAACGACCGAATACGGCGCGACCGTGCATGCCGCGGTGGAATCCGGCAACCTGTTCGCATGCCAGTTCCATCCCGAGAAGAGCGGGGATGTCGGCATGGCGATTTTGAAGAATTTCGGAAGCCTTTAAAGGAGTCTTATATGTTTACGAAACGAATCATTCCCTGCCTTGACGTGCACAACGGGCGCGTCGTGAAGGGAATCAATTTTGTGAATCTGCGCGACGCGGGCGACCCGGTCGAGGTCGGCAAGGCCTACGGAACCGCCGGCGCGGATGAACTTGTATTCTTAGATATTACGGCGTCTTCCGATGCCCGCGAGATCCGTGCGGAGATGGTGAGGAAGGTTGCCGAGACGGTATTCATCCCATTTACCGTAGGCGGCGGAATCCGGAGCGTTGACGACTTCCGGATGATTCTAAGAG
>JAGAES010000138.1 GCA_017613055.1 Lachnospiraceae bacterium
CGCGCATCCGGCCTGTTTGCAGCCTTCGGCGACACCCTTAACAATCGTAGCAATCTTCTCGGGATAGTTCTTACCGCATGCAATATAGTCAAGGAAGAACAGCGGTTCGCCGCCTGCGCAGGCAATATCGTTCACGCACATCGCGACACAGTCGATACCGATTGTGTCATGCTTGTCCATCAGAAAAGCAAGCTTCAGCTTGGTTCCGACGCCGTCCGTTCCGGACACGAGTGTCGGATGCTTCATCGACATAAAACGGTCCAGCGAGAAAGCACCGGAAAACCCGCCGAGTCCGCCGAGCACTTCGGGACGCATCGTCTCTTTGACGTGCTTCTTCATCAATTCGACCGCCTTGTAACCGGCTTCGATATCCACACCTGCGTTCTTGTAATCCATACAAATTCTCCTCATCTTGTTCTATTCCGGCGCTTTGCTGCCGCGCCGTTTATTCCGCAGCATCAGTATAGCACACTTCCCCCGGAAAATGTGCATTCCGTGTTACATTATTCCTTAATGTTTGTAATAAGCACAGCTAATAAACTTATTAGGACTGTTTACTGCCCCATGTATTCCTTATAGCCGACTTTCTCGAGTTTTTCCTTCTTCGCCATCACGCCGGCCTTCAACTCGTCCTTATAAGCCTCCACCTTCGAAAGCAGCTCGGGATTGCCGATGGCAAGCATCTTCGCGGCAAGAATGCCTGCGTTGGCGCCGCCGTCAATGGCAACGGTCGCAACCGGGATACCGGAAGGCATCTGCACGATTGAATACAGCGAATCCACGCCGCTTAACGTCTTCGTATGAATCGGTACGCCGATGACCGGAAGCGGAAAGATTGCCGCGCACATGCCCGGAAGGTGTGCCGCCCCGCCTGCGCCTGCGATAATCACGGAGAAGCCTTTCTCCTTTGCGGTGCTTGCATACTCAAAAAACACATCGGGCATCCGGTGCGCCGAAATTACGGTCATTTCATAGTCGATGCCGAATTTCTCGAGCATCGCAGCTGCCTTGCTCATAACCGGAAGGTCCGAATCGCTTCCCATCACAATTCCTACTTTAGCCATCTCACGTTCTCCTTATCTCTTTCGGTAAATGTGACTCATTCTTAACATTTGCCGTTATTATTTCTTCTTTGAAAGCCTCTCAAGCGGCGCGTTCAGTTCTTCGGTTCCCGGAACAACGAACCGGCCGTCCCGGATAATGTCATAGCTGCTTCCGTCCGCCGCGTGCGCCGTGATGGAGCCGAGCTCGTCATAAGGAATCGTAATGTCCGTATGACAGTTCATATAGGCGTTCCCGGGGTCGGTCTTCCGAAGTATGCTGACTTCGTTGTCGCGGGCGATGATTTCCTTGCCGTCCGGGTTGTAAACCGCCTTATCCTCAGCGTGGCTGTAGCACGTATCGCCTACCGCAAAATGAGGTCCCGTCTTCTCGGCAATCAGAATCGGAAGCTTGCGCTGTATGTCGTACTGAATTCCCATCTCGTACGCCGTCGTGTTCGTGCCGATGGCGAACTCGCCGATCGGAAGCGTCTCGTGGAAGAACAGAATGTTCTCGTTGATGTAATCCGTGTTCTCCTTCTCGGTCGGGAAATTCCCGCAGCTTGCGGAAGTAATCTTTCCGTCCTTGAAGGTGAGGCACAGATCCTTGAACAGCCGGCCTTCGAGATAAACCTTGCTGACATGAAGGACGCCGTCCGTTCCCTTAAGAACCGGCGAAGTGAACACCTCACCGACCGGAATGTTGACATCGGCCGCGCAGTTTTCAAAGTTGGTCTGCTTCGCGGGATCGGTCAGCTCATGAAGCATAACGCGGATATCCGTTTTGTTCGCGCCGCATCCTTTGACGGTTACATAGGCGGCCTTATCGAGCACGTCGATGATGTTCTGCTGAATCTTCCGGTAGCGCGCGCTGCTTAAGGTATTCACGCGAATCGTTGCCTTGAAGATATCCTTGAACTTCGGTCCGATGGACGGAAGCGGATAATCGATAATCGTGAAGCTTCGCTCGTCACCCGGTATATACTGCTCCCGAAGCCGGAAGATACGGCTGTTCATATCCACCATGAGCTTGCTGCTCTTCGCGTCCGCGGAAAGGACTTCGGGCTTGTTCACGGGGTCGAAATCCGGCTCGCCGAAGCTCTCCTGCACGGCGGGTCCTGCGACCAGTTTCATATAGTCGCCGACATTTGCGAATGCCTTCTTCGTTGCGCGGACAATCACTTCGACCATGCGCTTGTTGAGTGTAAGCAGCATATCGTTCCGGTGGTCATATTCCGCCTGGCGGTTACCGAGCCAGGTGTCGCCGTATACGTCCGCGTAGTAATGCACGGTCGTTTCCTTGCCGAGTGCCTCGAACTTCTTGATTGCGGCTCTTGTGATGCGCTCAAAGCCGTATTCCGTCACAACCTGCACGTATTTCTTCTTCGAAAGGTCCGTTCCCGATACTTCAAAGCCTTCGACATAGCCGTTCACATATGTCTCCGCCATCGCCTCGATATCCTTCTCGGAAAGCGTCGCAAGATATGCGGAAACCCGAATCATATTCTCGGAAATCGGGCATCCGATCCGGTACAGATAGGCGGAATCACTAAGATCCGCCTGCATCGCGATATCATAGAAGAACCGGAAATCGGTGCAGTACCGTTCGTAAGCGGAAGCAATCGTTCTCTCCTCGCAATAGTCATGGCGGTGATAGAATAAGGCGCGCTTCAAAGCATTCGCGTCGGCACCGCTTTCAAGAAGCGAATAAACCTCAAGCACCAGCTCCGCACTGTACAGGAACGGTCTTAAAACCCCGCGGTATAAAAACGGCACCTTCGCAATCAAATCCGCAAACACGGCCGCGACAACGCGTCCTTTTGCCTTTCCGAACACCGAAACGGCATAGGCGGGGTTCAGAAACGAAGTCTCGTAAACGTCCTTCTCTGCGCACAGATATAACTTTTTGTTCCAGGTCTCAAGTTCCTTCAAAGAAAGTCCCTGTAAGCCGGCCTTCTGTACGTCCGCGGCGAACTTCGCCATGCAAAGCGCCTGCCCCGCGGCTTCCTTTCCGAAATCGGCCGATGTAACGCTCGTTTCGTCCGATTCCTCGGAAAGAATCTCCGTCATTCTTCCGAGCGCAAGCTCAAGCCGTTCCGCCTCATATTCGGTCCATGTATATAATTCCGGTATTTTCATAACATTTCCTTTCACTGCATGCCGTAAGGATGCCTCTTATCCGAGCACCGTCCCGCTCAGAAACAGTCCGAACAGCGTCGCCGCAAGCGATGCGCAAAGCACTACGCCGGACAGCGCAGAACGGTAGAATACATTGCTTTCGCGAAGGCCGAAGCCGCCGAACAGAAGCCCCATGGCCGCCAGCAGAAAATCCATTCCGCCGACAACGCCGAGCCGGTTCGAATCGGGCGCCGCCGTCCGCGACTCAATGACAAGAATCAGAAAGACGACCCAGCCGACCGCCCCGATGCCGAGTGAAAGCCGCCCCATCGCGGAGTGGTTCCGGCCGCGGTAGCGGACCTTGCTGTCTTCCTTTAACGGTTTGTCAAAAACAGGATTCATGCAGTCTCCCAAACGGTTAGTTCTCTGCGGCGAAACTCTTCATGTACTCGATGAAGTCGTTTACCTTCCGCACGTCAATGGCAAAATCAACGGCCCCGTTGACCGAAACAAGATAAACGGAGTCCGAATACTCATAGAAAACAATCTTCATATTCTTACGGACGTCCGGATCCGCCACGTCGGTCTCAATCGTCATGACCTCGGCGCCGTGTTCGTCGGACGTGACGCGCTCGCTGTACTTTAAAAGAAGCACCTTCTGGCTCCAGCCCGTAAAGGCATCGGTTGTAAGCGTCTTCCCGTTCAGCGCGTATACCGGCGTTTCCAGATTCGTGTCGGTATTCACGAACTCCCAGCGGTCCGTTCCCGCGGTAACCGTAATCTTCTTAAACGTCTTGCCGCTCGGGAAGAATACGGTCTTATGGCATACATCGAAGACGTTAATATCCTTCCATGCGGCCGCGACATCGGCATTCATCAAAAATACCCAGTCCAGCTCACGGAGTTTCATATATACCCCGCCGTCTTCGGTCTCGTTTCCGAAATCAACCGTATAAACGTAATCCTCACGGCCGTACCGGTCCGCGTAACGGACGGAAATCGAAGTATGCGGATTGTTAAGCCCGTACGTTGCAAGATTGGCCGGCCGGTAGGCAACCGGTTTGTCGTACGTCACATGCAGGTAACGCTGCAGCATTTCGTACCAGGCGTCGCCGTTCAGATCCGCGTTACAGAAGCCGTTCAGAGGCTCCTTAATATACCAGTTGAACAGATTCACGCCGGAATAATCGTAAGGGTTATTCTCGTCATGAATTGCGTGAAATATGACGTTCTCCCCTTCGGTAATCGTAATCTCCCGAAGCAGCGTCCACTCTTCAATCGTCGGAAGCTGTACGCTTTCAAGGAAATCCGTGCGGCTCTTGGCGAGGTATGTATAGTAGTTGTCCGAAACGACATAAACCGAATCGTCTCCGTCCACCATCGCGTAATAACGGTTCTGCGTGGGAACACGGATTCCGACGCGAAGTTCTAAGAGACAGGTGTCCCCGGAATAAACCTTCAAAACCGCAGCCGGATCCGCAAGCCCGTAGTCCGCGATATCCGACGGATTATTCAGTTTTTCAAACGCATTCAGATTGGATACGATGACGGACAGGATCATGTTGACCGAGGCCTGCTTGACCGGGAAGATATCTTCTTCCTCGTAAATCCACTGGTCTCCCTTCAGCAGAAACAATCCCTCAAACTGTTCGGTTTTCAGCGTAAGCCGGTCTACCTGTTCGGTATCGATCTTACGGATTGCAAAATAGTTCGTATTATTTTCCTCCTGTTTGGCAGGCTTGCGGGATACAATCAGATATACCGCAAGAAGCGCAACCGCCAGAACGCCGAGCGCGGCGGCCAGGATTATGTTCTTTTTATTCATGGATTACCTTCTCCTCAGAAATACCACCACGATTCCCGCCAGAAGAATCAGTCCCGGAATGATGCCGACCAGCACAACCAGAAGAACATTCTTCTGATGCGTTGTCAGTTTCAGGGCTTCCTCATAGTTGGAAATGGAAGGAACGGAGATATTGCTCTGCTTGTTGCACAAATCGCCCAGATATTTGATGAACACTTCGGAGTTTGCATAGGAAACGCCCGCCATGAAAACGTCATTGCGGAGGAAATACTGGGTGTTGAAGATATACATCTTGCCGGCATTTTCCTGATAGGTGTCGGTAACGGCGGTAAGCAGCGGGAACGAACCGGTCTGGTAGCCGCTCTTATAGGCTCTGTCCTTAAGGTCCGGCGTCAGATAAGACGTAGAGGACGAGGACGCAACCACATTCACACTGAGCGAATCCCGGACGGACGGCAGCTTCGTAAGACCGACGCCGTAGTACCATGCGGTATTCTTCTTGCCGTACTGCGCAAGAACGTTCTCCGGATTCTCTCCGGTCGTATAGTTCGTGTCCCGTTCACAGAGCATGCCTTCTTCAAGGTTCAGTCCGTAATACTTAAGCAGCGCCTGCATGTTCGGGCGTTCCGTCGTTTCAAATGTCAAAAACCACATCACGCGGCCGCCTGCCGTCATATAATTCTTGACGGCGGTGCATTCCTCTTCCGAAAGGTCATCCCGCGCGCCGAGAATCAGCAGCGCATCACAGTCCGAGGGAACCGGTTTCTTCTTCAGATCCACATAGCGGACGGTATAGGAGTTCAGTGTCAGGACGCTTTCGATGCTGTCCGAAACCCTGCCGTCCGAAATCATCTGCTCGCCGTGTCCGGTCGCAACATAAACAACGGAGTTCAGCTCATCGGAAAGCTTCACGAGACCCTTCATGATCTCCGCTTCGGCGTTGTAACCGGCAAGCTCCTTCGTAATGTTGGTCAGATCCTTCTGGTTCACATAGTAAAGGCACATCAGCTCATACTCGATATATACATACCGGCTGTCATCGTCGTGCCGGACAAGTATGATGCTGTTGTTGTCAATCTGCTTTTCCCCGCCGGTATACTGGAACACGAAGGCCGGATACAGCTTAGGGTCCTTCTGAATCAGGTTGATGTTTTTGCCCTGTGCGGCGAAGTTCTCAACCGTCTTGGCAATCACCTTATTCTCTTCGCCGACGGTACAGACATAGTAAAGGTCAATCGGCACGTCATAGGAATTGAGAAACTCCTTCGTTGCGTCATGCAGTGAATACTTCTGAAGTCCCGTCAGGTCTTTGGTCCGCGTCAGTCCGGATACCACCAGGTTCACCATCAGCACGAGGAAGATGACGATGACGGAAAGGATTGTCGTATAGGCACCGCCTTTGAATTTGCGGCTTGAAAACGCATTCTTCATCTCCGGCACCTCCTAGCTCCATCTCCGCTTTTTGATGGCCTGAACCGTCAGGAACACAAAAAGGAAGATAATACTCAGATAATAAACGTATGCGGCTCCGTCGAAGAGACCGTAGCGGAAGTTCTCAAACCGCGAAATCAACGAAATCCAGCCGAGAATCTTTGTTAAAAGACCGTCGAACAGTTCCTCGTTCACGGCGAAATAAACGATGGCATTTGCCGCACCGCACACCAGGAAAACCGCCACCGCGACGGCAATGCTCTTCATCATGAAGAACACGATGATTCCGAGAATCAGAATCAGTACCCAGATTACAAGGAACGAAATCGCATGGTCGGACGGAATCCGGTCCTTGAGCGCGTCTGCAAGAAGCGTCAGGAGAATGACGATAAATGTTAAGATTGCCGCTACAATCTGGCTCTCCGTAAGGGCGGATATGAACATGCCGATGGCAAAATAGGCGCATCCGAGAAGGAAAAATGCCGCGATGTTGCTGTACGCAATCTTCATGTTCACGTTGCCGTACTTCGCAAGAACCGGCGGATATGCCGAAATGATGACGACCGCGATGAACAGAATCGTCACGAGCGCAAGATACTTCCCGAGGATGATGCGCGGGATGCTGACCGGCGACGTGAAAATCAGCTGGTCGGTTTTCTGGCGCTTCTCTTCCGAAAGCGTACGCATCGTAAGCATCGGAACGAGCAGCAGGAAGAAGATCGTCACGCTGCTTAACGGATAGGCAAAGCTTGCGTATTCCATCTTCAGGTTGAACTGATATACATAGAAACCGATTAAAGCAAGCAAAAACGCAAGGAACATGTATCCGAAGATGGAACTGAATGCCTGCCGGATTTCTTTCTTGTAAATGGCAATCATTCTTCCTCCTCTCCGGTAAGTGCGATGAACACTTCCTCAAGCGTTTTGGTTTCGGAACGCATCTCGAGAATCGGCACGCCTTCCTTCGAGAAAGCGTTGAAGATGCTCTCGCGGATGTCCGCGTTCTCCTTCGGGAATACGGAGCATGCTGCCGAGGTTTCGTCCGGATCGCGTTCTTCACGGACGCTGACGATTCCTTCCACGGTACCGAGAATCCTCGTAAGGTTCTCCTTCGTCGTCTTCGCGGCGACATAGATGCCGTCCGTTCCGCCGATGGTGCGGATTACCTGCTCAGGCGTATCGAGAATGATCTTCTTGCCGTGATTGATAATCAGCACGCGGTCGCATACGGCGTTCACTTCGAACAGGATATGCGAACTGAGGATAACGGTGTGCTCCTTGGCAAGGCTTCTTATAAACTCACGCATCCACGAGATCTGCATCGGATCGAGACCGACCGTCGGCTCGTCGAGAATGATCACCTTCGGGCTTCCGAGAAGCGCCTGCGCCATGCCGACACGCTGCCGGTAACCTTTGCTCAGGTGCTTGATCAGCTTCTTCTGCATATGATCCACGCGGGCAAGGTCCATCACGCGGTCCACTTCCGCTTTGCGGTCCTTCCGCGGAACCTTTCTGAGGCTTGCGACGAAATTCAGATACTCGCGCACGCGCATATCCGGATAAACCGGCGGAATCTCCGGCAGGTAACCGATGCACTGCTTCGCCTTCTCCGGCTCTTCGAACATGTTATGTCCTTCGATGAACACGTCTCCCTCGGTGGCGGAGATGTATCCGGTGATCATGTTCATTGTGGTGGATTTGCCGGCTCCGTTCGGGCCGAGGAATCCGAGAATCTCGCCGTCATTCACGGTAAATGACAAATCATCGACCGCGGCGAAATCCCCGTAACGCTTTACCAGGTTTTTCACTTCAATCATAAGATACTCCGTTTATACTGAAAGAAGGGGCTGTCGGGATTCGACGGCCCCTCTCTCTTATTCTTCTCCTACGGTGTCCTGCATGGTGTACATGCCGGGCGCCCTGCCGGCAAGGAATTTCGCCGCCGCAACGGCTCCTTTGCCGAAGATTGCTTTTGAATAAGCGGTGTGTTTGATTTCAATCACTTCGTCGGTTCCCGCGAAGATTACCTCGTGTTCGCCGACAATCGAACCGCCGCGCACGGCGGAGATTCCGATCTCGTTCTTCGGACGCTGCATGCGTCTTTGGGAACGGTCGTAAATATATTCGTAAGGCTCCGGAAGCGCCTCGGAAATCGCGTCCGCAATCGCAAGTGCGGTTCCGCTCGGTGCATCCAGTTTCAGGCGGTGATGACGCTCCACGATATCGATGTCAAAGCCCTCCTGCGCAAGCACTGCGGCAGCGGCCTTAACAAGCTTGAACAGAACGTTCACGCCGAGCGACATGTTGGCGGAACGAAGGATTGCAAGGTCCTTCGAAGCTTCCCGGATTTCGTCGATCTGCTCTGCCGCATAGCCGGTCGAGCAAAGCACAAGCGGCATTCCCTTCGCCTTCGCGTCGGTAAGCAGCTCGGTCAGAAGCTTCGGCGATGTAAAATCAATCAGCACGTCCGCTTCTTCCTTCACTTCGGAAAGGCTTCCGTAAACCGGGAACGGACGGTCCGACTGTCCGGTCAGATCGATTCCGGCAACAATCTCCGCATCCTTATCCTCTTTCACAAGGTCGGCGATAACACGTCCCATATGACCGTTACAGCCGCGCATAATAATCCGTGTCATGGCATTACTCCTCAGTTACGATTCCGAGCTTCTTAAGCTCGTTCCAGAGAACCACCTGGTTGTCCGGCTCCATCTCGGTAAGCGGGGCACGGACGACGCCGTTGCAGAAGCCCATCATCTGGCAGGCTGCCTTCACGGGAATCGGATTTACTTCGCAGAACAATGCCTTAATCAGCGGAATATACTTAAGCTGCAGCTCTCTCGCCTTCTTGACGTCGCCGCGCAGGAAGCTTGCAACCATCTCGTGCGTGTCCTCGGGAGCGCAATGCGACAATACGGAGATTACGCCGCTTCCGCCGAGTGAAAGCACCGGAATAATCTGGTCATCGTTTCCGGAATAGAGCTCGAAGTTCTCATCCACAAGGCTCATCAGCTTCGCCATCTCGCTGAAGTCACCGGTCGCGTCCTTCACACCGACGATGTTCGGAACCGTCTTATAAAGCTCGGCAACGGTTGCCGGTGCCATCTTGCAGCCGGTACGTCCCGGAATGTTATAGAGAATAATCGGCTTCGCCGTTGCATTGGCAATCGCCGTAAAATGCGCAATCAAACCCTTCTGCGTCGCCTTGTTGTAATAAGGCGTCACGCAAAGCATCGCGTCCGCACCGGCCTTGTCCGCCTCTTCGGTCAGGTAGATTGCGGTCTCGGTACAGTTGGAACCGGTACCGGCAATAACCGGAACGCGTCCGGCAACCTTCTCGCAGCAGAAACGGATGCACTCGATGTGCTCCTCGTGCGTAAGCGTCGAAGCCTCGCCCGTTGTACCCATGACAACGATGGCGTCGGTCTTATGGTTAATCTGATAATCGATCAATGCTCCGAACTGTTCAAAATTCACGCTTCCGTCATTGTTGAACGGCGTGATAATCGCAACTGCGGATCCTTTAAAGATTGACATGGAAAACACCTCCAATTCGCGATAGAAAACAAAATCCCAATCTTCCTGCCATTTTACCATTTTCCGCGGATTCTGTCAAATAAAGGTTTTGCGGAAGAACAAACAACAAACCTGCTCTTAAGCTTTGAAGTTCTCCGGCTCAAGCGCCCACGTAAGACCGGTCACAAGATGCGTGCGCCAGAAGTTGAAATCATGTACGCCCGGCGCGGTGACAAATGTGACGGGAACGCCGATCGAGTCAAGAAACGCCTTGAAATCCCGGTTCGGCTGAATCAGGAAATCTTCGGTTCCGCAGGCCATGAAGACATCCGGAATCTTCGCTCCGCTCTCCTTCAGTTTCCGGACAAGCACCTCGGGGTTCGCGTCGGTCTGCGCAGCCGTCTTCAGATCGCCGAATACCCATGCATAGTATTCATAGTTTGCCATTCCGTTCGGCATGTCAGGCGTAAAATAGGACAGCCCGTTCTGGATCAAAGCAGACGAAAGCGCGATAATCCTGCCGAACGTCTCCGGAAAGAGAAAACCGGTGTGAAGCGCGCCGAAGCCGCCCATCGAAAGGCCGCCGATATATGTATCTTCACAGCGGTCGGAAAGACCGAATGTCTTTCTTGTATAGTCCACAAACTCCTTACCGACATAGCTTGCATATTTGCAGCCGGTCTGCGGCTGGTCGAGATAGAAATTGTTATCGCCGTTCGGCATGAAGAAATTGACGTTGAAACGGTTCGCAATCTCCCCGAGCGGCGCGTTCACGAACCAGTCCGAATCGCAGCCGCTGAAGCCGTGCAGAAGGTATACCGACTTCGCGGGTCTTTTATAGTGCGGGTTGTTCTCCGTGCCGAATGCGTTATCGTTACTTAAAACCGCCGTGAAATGCACCGGCCGGCTTAACATTTTCGAGAAAAACGTACCTGTGAAATGTGCCATAGAATTATCTCCTTGCAATAAAAAATCAAACGGACAACTGTCAACAAGTATAAAGCAAATATGTGAAAAAATCAAGAAATCCGCCCATCCGGTCCGCAGATTCCGTCCCCGGGAACGGGAATCATAAGGAAATGCTTGCAATTCGGAAATGATATGTTACAATGTAAAGGTTGTAAATGGAATAAAACAGTTTAACCGCACCGAACGGAGGATTTTATGAAGCGGGAAGATATCAGAAATATCGCGATTATTGCTCACGTAGACCACGGCAAGACAACGCTGGTCGATGAGCTTTTGAAACAGAGCGGCGTATTCCGTACCGGACAGGTCGTTGAAGAGCGCGTCATGGACTCGAATGATATCGAGCGCGAGCGCGGCATCACGATTCTTTCGAAGAATACGGCCGTCTTTTATAAGGGCATTAAAATCAACATCATCGACACCCCCGGCCATGCCGATTTCGGCGGCGAGGTGGAGCGCGTGCTGAAGATGGTAAACGGCGTTATTCTTGTCGTCGACGCGTTTGAAGGCCCGATGCCGCAGACCAAGTTCGTACTGAAGAAAGCACTCGAACTGAAGCTTCCGGTCATCTGCTGCATCAACAAGATTGACCGCCCCGAGGCAAGACCGAAGGAAGTCATCGACGAAGTATTAGATCTTCTGATTGATCTCGATGCGGATGAGGACCAGCTTGAGTGTCCTTTCGTCTTCGCTTCGGCGAAAACCGGCATTGCTATCTTAGAGTTAAATGACAAGCCGGTCAGCATGGAGCCCCTCTTCGAGACGATTATCGATTACATTCCGGCGCCCGAAGGCGACGAGAATGCGGGTACGCAGGTATTAATCAGCACGATTGACTATAACGAATATGTCGGCCGCATCGGTGTCGGCAAAGTGGACAACGGAACAATCCGCGTCAATCAGGAATGCGTTATCGTGAACCACCACGATCCCGATAAGATGCGTAAGGTTAAGATCAGTAAACTCTACGAGTTCGACGGTCTTAAGAAAGTCGAAGTCAACGAAGCGACCGTCGGCTCGATTGTTGCCATCTCGGGCATCAGCGACATCCATATCGGCGATACGCTCTGCTCTCCCGAGAATCCGGTCGCGATTCCGTTCCAGAAGATTTCGGAACCGACGATTTCGATGAATTTCATCGTAAACGACAGCCCGCTTGCCGGTCAGGAAGGAAAGTTCGTTACTTCCCGCCATCTGCGCGAGCGTCTGTTCCGCGAATTGAATACCGACGTATCGCTCCGCGTTGAAGAAACCGACACAACGGAAGCCTTCAAGGTATCCGGCCGAGGCGAGTTACATTTGTCGGTATTGATTGAGAATATGCGCCGGGAAGGCTTTGAATTTGCCGTAAGTAAGGCTGAGGTTATCTATCATTATGATGAGAACGGCAAGAAATTGGAGCCTATGGAAGAATGCCAGGTGGACGTTCCGGACGAGTTCTCCGGTAACGTGATCCAGAAGCTTTCTGCAAGAAAGGGCGAGCTTAAGAGCATGAATTCGTTCGGCAGCGGCCACACGAGACTGCTCTTCTCGATTCCGTCGCGCGGCCTGATCGGCTACCGCGGCGAATTCCTTACCGATACACACGGCGAGGGCATTATGAACACAATCTTCAGCGGCTACGAGCCGTATAAGGGAGACCTCTCCTACCGTGCGCAGGGAAGCCTGATTGCATTTGAAAGCGGCGAGGCCGTTACTTACGGCCTGTTCAACGCGCAGGAGCGCGGCGCTCTGTTCATCGGCCCCGGTGAGAAGGTTTACGCCGGCATGGTTGTCGGCCAGAACGGCAAAGCCGAGGACGTCGAAGTCAATGTCTGCAAGAAGAAGCAGCTCACCAACACCCGTTCCTCCGCAGCGGACGAAGCGCTCCGCCTCACCCCTCCGGTCGAGATGAGTCTCGAGCAGTGCCTTGAGTTCATCGATACCGACGAGCTTCTTGAGGTAACGCCCAAGAGTCTCCGGATCCGTAAGAAGATTCTCGACTCCCTGATGCGGAAGAGAGCGAGCAGAAAATAAAACGACATACAAAACGCGCGGACTGCCGCGGCAGGAGAATTTCTCAGGAGCTGAATCCTTCGAAATCCTCCTCCGGGTGAGCCCGCGCTCTTTTTGTCATAACTTATTATCCCGCATATGGTCTCGCGGATTATCTTAGAATCTGTGGCCGCCTCCATGACCGCCGCCGTGACCTCCTCCGAAGCCGCCGCGTCCTCCTCCGCCGGAGGAACTGCTTATGATAACAACCTTTCTCGAGACAACCGTAACGTCTCTTCCGTTAAACTTGGTCCTTCCGCGGTTTGCATCGGTAAGCTCGTCAACCGAAACCTCTTTCTTCCGGTTCAGCGCACGAAGCACGATAAAATTGATCACTAACCCGAGCAGCACGGCAATCGCAAAGTTCGAAGCATACTTCATCGGTTCCGCTATGCGTCTGCCCTCTAAAAGCTCTTTACACTGATCAAGCACATCGGTCACACAGTCATAGTATGCGCCTCTGCCCGCTGCCTTGTAGACATTGTCGGTGATGCTTCGGCACTTTCCGGCGGAGATTGCGTCACCGATATAGCCGTCAACCCACAGATAGAGTTCGCCGTGATTGTAGCTTTCAAAGTACAACACGAAAACAAGCCCGCTCTCCGTATCGTCCTGCTTTTCGAGTGCCTGCCTGGCAAATTCCTTGACGCTCATTGAACGCTCACGAACGAGATATACGCCGACGCTTCCGTATTCCGCCAGTTCACTCATCTGCTCTCTGAGAAGCTTTTCCTCGGCAGTGGTCAGGTAATTGACCTCATCAATCAGTGTGATATTACACTCCTCTTCCGGCTTTTCATGCACGCCGCAGCCGGCAAGAAGGACTGCCGCAAGAATGCAAAGGAATAACAGATACTTACGCATTGTCATCACCTCCGCTTCTCGCAAACTGCTTCGGCTTCTGGGACGAAAGCAGATTGTAGCCGTGGATCAGGCTTGTTACGGAAAATGCAACCGCTGCCGCCGCCGCAAAGGCAACCGCGTAGTACAGCATATCCGAGGCCGGTTTCAGTAAAAACATCAGTATGGCTGCCGCATCCACCGCAAGGAACAACGCATTGGTCATATTCATCCGGATTCCGGTCAGAGACATATAACGTCCCTTCATTCCGAAGAACCGGACGAGAAAAATAATCATAAAGACAGCAGCAACGACGAGATAGACCGTCTCGATTTCAACATCGAAGTTGTCTAATGCAGTCATCAGCATCGGAATCAGATAAGCCAAAGCTACGATAATCAAAGAGAATACGGTACCGATTCCGCCCAGAATGGTCTTCAGATTAATCTTCGACTTATTGTCATACCGGATATGACACGTCTTAAGGAACAGCTCCTCCACTTCCTTCTTGAAAAGCGTCGACACGACAAATCCGCACGTCAGCGCCACGAACAAAACGAACGAAGGCATGGCCGTCAGCAGCAGATTTAAAAGCAGGAAAATCGGAACCGCCGTAATCAGTGAAAACAGCAGATATTTGAACGGCGACGCCGGGAAATCGGCATACACCTTTCCGGTCTGGCCGTTCACGGTGCCGTAGGAAACACGGTCGCCGCGCCGGTAGGAAAGGAACCACACCGGATACATCGCAAGCGAGGATTCCGTCTCCACAAGATAGGCGCTCTCGTCCGAGAGCTGCGCCTTGGCTTCCTTCTCCTGAAGGCCGATGTTCGAGAATTCCTTCTTCGCTTCCGAAATAATCAGGTCGCCCTCGACGGAGAGCATCTTCCGGCGGTACTCCTGCTCGTTCTGGTCGGCCGCATTCGCGTAGAACCCGTTCAGGTAGCATTCGTCGAATTCGACCGCGTCCTTCCTCATGAAGGGCACAATCTTCTCGCTGATATCGTCCTCAAACGAAAGCGACGCGTCGTGCGCCAGCCCTTCATAACGGCTGTCGAGTCGTCCGGTCGCCATGTATTTCGTTGTAATCTGTTCATTGCCGATGACTTCCACTTTCGTTCCGGGGAAGCGGAATGCTCCGCCCCTTGTGAAATCATACGACCAGAAGGGCATGTAGATTCCGCGGAAGCTTTCCGCTTTGCCCTGTTTTAAAAGCGCGGTCGGCGCATATATCTGCTTTCTTGCAATCGCGCGGTAACGGCTCACGCACTCTTCCTTTCCGATTTTGAAAGGAATGACGGTATCCGGCCGGCGGATGCTCGACAGCCTGCTTTCAAGCGTCGCAGGGCTTCCGCAATAGCTGCACCACGTCACCGCTTCATCCGTATCCGCGATAATCTCCGCGCCGCACTGTGAACAGGTGAACACCGTCACCTGCATCAGCTCGTTGTTCTCCATTATGGCTTCGTCCGCGTTCTTAGACTTGGGCGATACCTGCGAAACCATATAATACTGCCCGCAATAGACGCACTTCATCTTCTGCGTCTCAATGTCGAAAACCAACCGGCTTCCGCATCCGGGACAACCAACCATGGCAGAGTCCTCCCTTCTCTCTTCTTAACCCCACATTTTCCGATGATACTATACAAACAGCTCCAGCAAGCCGTAGCTGAATACGCTCATAATACAGGCGGCAAGAATGATTCCTAAAAAGATGGCAACGGATGCCTTCTTGATTTCAAAATCATACAGCGCCGCAATCAGCGATCCCATCCATGCGCCGGTTCCGGGAATCGGAATGCCGACGAAAAGCAGCAGAAATACGAAGAAACCTTTCTCCGCACCGGCGGACTTCTTCTCCGCGCGCTTTTCACACCACTCGACAAATCCCTTCAGGATATTGTGCTTTTTCATAAAGGCGAATATCTTCTCGATGAAAAGCAGAATGAAAGGAATCGGAATGATGTTCCCGACGATGCAGATCAGGTTCGCTTTCAGCAGTTTAATCCCAAGGAGTTTCGCAACCACTACGCCGCCGCGGAGTTCCACAAGCGGAATCATCGAGACGAAGAAAACGAATAACTCCTTCGGCAGAAACTGTCCGAGCGAGTTGTTATACCAGTTTACAAGGGCATCGGTCACGGATTATACCTCCATAGCCGGAAGACCTAAAAGGCTTCGCACTTCCTTCTGCATATCGGCGGTCTCGCATACGCGGTCGTGGCGTACCGGCGAGGTCCGGATTTCGGTAATTGCCGGGGGTTCCGCGACATTGGCCGTCTTCGCAAGGTCATCGATAATCTCGAAGTCGTCGCGTGTATCGTCCTTGCCGTTCACAGCGCTCATGACGCTTCTTGCGAACTTAAACGGGCTCGCGGTCGAAACAATGACCGTCTCGGTATTATCCCCGCTCTCCGCGCGGTAACGGCGGTATACCGAAGAGGCAACCGCGGTGTGCGTGTCAATCACGTAGCCGGTGCGGTCGTAAAGCGTGTGAATTTCCGAAGCGGTGTCGGCTTCGCTTGCAAATCCCGGGATGAAGTCGACCATTGCCGCCTTCATGTCGTCGGTAATCGTGTAAATGCCTTCGGTCTGCAGCTGCTTCATCAAGGAAGCGTTCTTCGCCGCATCGTCGCCTGCGCTGTGGTAGATGAGCCGCTCGAGGTTACTCGAAATCAGAATATCCATCGACGGCGAATTGGTCAGAATGAATTCCCGGCGGATGTCATACGTGCCGGTCTTAAAGAAGTCGTAAAGGACTTTGTTCTCGTTGGACGCACAGATCATCTTCGCTACCGGAAGACCGATCTTCTTTGCGTACAGGCATGCAAGGATATTTCCGAAGTTACCGGTCGGAACGACATAGTTAATCGCGTCGCCCTCCTGAATGCGCCCGTCGGCGAGCAGTCTCGTGTAGGCGAATACATAGTAGGCAACCTGCGGAATCAGACGGCCGATATTGATGGAATTTGCCGAGGAAAATGTCATACCTTTCCCCGCCATATCCTCACGGAGCTTCTTGTCGCCGAACATCTTCTTGACGCCGGTCTGGCAGTCGTCGAAGTTGCCGGTCACGCCGATTACGGCCGTGTTGTCACCCTTCTGGGTAACCATCTGCAGCTCCTGAATGCGGCTTACGCCGTGCTTCGGGTAGAACACGATGATACGGGTTCCGGGCACGTCTGCAAAGCCTGCAAGCGCGGCCTTTCCGGTGTCGCCGGAGGTCGCGGTCAGGATGACAATCTCTTCCTTCCGGTTGTTCTTCTTCGCGGAAGTCGTCAGAAGATGCGGCAGAATCGAAAGCGCCATATCCTTGAATGCAATCGTCGCGCCGTGGAACAGTTCGAGATAGTAGGCGTGGTCCGCATATACAAGCGGAGCAATCTCTTCAGTGTCGAATTTGGCGTCGTAGGCTCCGTTAATACAGGTCATGAGCTCTTCCTTCGTAAAGTCCGTAAAGAAAAGCTTCATCACCTCGTAAGCCACGCCGCGGTAATCCATCTCCGAGAGCTCTTTAAGCGATTTATCAAGCTTCGGAAACGCCGTCGGAACGAACAGCCCGCCGCTTTCGGAAAGCCCCTGCAAGATTGCCTGGGACGCCGTCAGCACGCTGCTGCCGCCTCTCGTATCCCGATAGAAAAGTTCCATTGTAGTGTCCTTCTTTCCCATTTGTCGAAATAAAAAAATGAGTGATGCTGTAAGCCGGGTTCTGTCGAGGATGATCATCTGTCTTGGTTACGCGTTACCGCGCAACTCCTCCGTACCCTTCCGGGTGCGGAACGCAACCTACCCGGGAACACGACGGGCAGCCGTATCGTTCCC
>JAGAES010000139.1 GCA_017613055.1 Lachnospiraceae bacterium
ATTGCGAGCAGACCGGTATCGTGGGCCGTATGGGCGCCGTGTTCTCACTGATTGAGGATAACCACATCCATAACATCAACAACATGCAGCAGCTCGGCGGAGCGGAAATCTCCGGCATCAAGCTCCATGCGGCAATCGACGTTGTAATCCGCCGTAACCACATCCATCACAGTACGATGGGTATCTGGTGTGACTGGGAAGCGCAGGGCACGCGGATTTCGCAGAACCTTCTGCATGACAACCAGCGTCCGGACTTCTGCACATGGGCAGAAGGCGGCATGGGCAGCCAGGATATCTTCGTTGAGGTCGGACATGGCCCGACTCTTATTGACAACAACATCATGCTTTCGAAGGCTTCTTTGATGATTGCGACCGAAAGCGTTGCAATGGTGCATAACCTTGTGCTCGGCGCATTTTTGAACGTCGGAAGCGGCACGGGACTCCGTTACACGCCTTATCACATCCGCCACAGGACCGAGGTCGCGGGCTTCATGACAATCCTGCACGGCGACGACCGGTTCTACAATAATATCTTCGTTCAGAAGTATCCGATTATCGTTGACAAGGAGACCGGAGAGAAGAAGGAGAAGGATTCGCTTGTCGGAACTTGGCAGTTTGACGAGTATCCGACCTACGAGGAGTGGATTCCGAACTTCGAACTCGACAATCCGAAGCCGAGCATGATGAAGCTCGCCAAATGGCACGAGAACGAGCATCTGCCGGTTTGGTCCGCGGGTAATGCTTATCTCGGCGGTGCGAAGAAGTGGAAGAAAGAGAAGAACTGCTTCGTGGACGCGAAAGCGCCGGTGAAGGTAGAGTTAAAAGAGAAGAACGGTCACTACACGCTTGATACCAATGTGTACGAGATTATCGGGGACTACACGAACACGATTATCGACAGCGACACGCTCGGCAAGGCTTTCCAGCCTGAGCAGCGGTTTGAGAATCCGGACGGCTCCGCGATTACATTTGACCGGGATTACTTCGGAGACAAGCGCGGCCTGACGGCTGTTCCGGGACCTTTCGCCTCGGCGGCAGCGCTTAAGAAGAAAGTCTGGTAGACAATTAATGGTACGTGCGGAGAATTTCCTCCGCAACCGAACGACGTGAGATACAACGGTCCATCGCCTGCTTTTCTATGTAGCGATGGGCCGTTTGTTCGTCCATCGAAAGAGAGGAGATGAGCTGCCATTTGGCGCGGTTTACAAGACGGATTTCCTCCATCTTCTCCTCAACGGAAAGCGTCTTCTTCTCAAGCTTCCGAAGCCGTTCGCGCGCAGACTGCATCCATTCAAGCGCCAGTATCAGAAGCGGCTGCGAAGTAGGCTTAGAGAGGGTGTAAACGCCGTGCTCGACAACTTTGTCACGAATATCGACATGATGCTCCGCGGGAACCAAAAGAAGCACAACTGTGCCGTTTAACTGAGCGGCATCGATGGCAAAGCGTGTGCCGACCTCGTCGCTTAACGGTGCATTGATGATTACGTAGTCGAAATGCTGCTCGCTGATAATCCGTCTCGCGGCGCTGATGTTCGGCACGCTCAGCACGGGAGAGTAGCGCGCATCCGGGAGCAGCTGCGAAAGCGCCGTGTTGACGGGCGACTTCGCGGAAACGACAAGAACGCTGTAAACTCGTTCCCTAAGGCTCATACGCACTCCTTTCTCCCGGGCAGGGGTAGTTTTACTACAATGGTAGAATAGTTATCCGACTAAGCTTAACGGTCACAATAGATCTCTAAAATCTCGGCCGGAACATATTCGCGGATAAAGTCGCTTTCGGCGGCAATCCGGCTTGCTTCGGTGAGGTTCTCGGGAAGCTTTTCGTAAGCGGCAAGTTCCGACGCCTTCGCCGTATAGAGGTTGATGTCGGCAGCCGGAGGCATCTCGAGCTTGTTGCGGTTTCCGTAAAGCCCCGCGTAAATCAAAAGGGTAAATGCCAGATACGGGTTCGCGGACGGATCCGGCGAACGAAGCTCCGCGCGGCGGTACTCGCCGAGGGCGGCAGGAATCCGGATTAACTGGGAGCGGTTTTCGTTGGACCAGCTGACATAGCCGGGCGCCTTGCTGCGGCCGAGTCTCCGGTAGGATTCTTCGGTCGGGTTCAGAAATGCCGTCATCGGAAGCATATGTTTCAATATTCCGGCAAGCATCGGACATACTTCGGCTTCGCCGGATTTGTTCTTTAAGGAAATGTTGATGTGGAAGCCGTTGCCGGGCTCCTGCTCAAGAGGCTTCGGCGAGAAATCCGCATACAGTCCGTTCTTCACCGCAACCGTCTTCACGACGCGTCGGAACATCATCACATTGTCCGCAGCCGTAACCGGGTCGGAGTAGCGGATATCAATCTCATTCTGTCCCGGACCGACCTCGTGGTGCGAGCTCTCCGGCTGGATTCCCATCTGCTCAAGCGTCAGGCAGATCTCACGGCGCACGTTCTCGCCGCGGTCATCGGGCGCAACGTCCATGTAACCCGCGTTGTCGTAAGGAATCTTCGTCGGAGCGCCGTTCTCGTCAAGCTTGAAAAGGTAGAATTCCTGCTCGGCGCCGAAGCTGTACTCGTAGCCCGCTTCCTTTGCGTCCGCGACGGCTTTCTTCAAAAGCGTACGCGTGTCGCAGGAGAACGGTGTGCCGTCCGGCCAGGTAATCGAAGTGAACATCTGCATGACGCGGCCGTGCTCCGGTCTCCACGGGAGCGGCGTCAGCGTCTCCGGTTCGGGATGCAGGAACAGATCGCTCCGCGACTCGTCGCCGAAGCCCGCAATCGCGGATGCGTCGATGGCAATTCCCTGCGTAAAAGCTCTTCGCAATTCATCCGGCATGATCGAAATGTTCTTCTGTCTGCCGAATACATCGCAAAAAGCGAGGCGGATGAATTTGACATCCTCCTCGCGCATGTATTGGATAACCTCGTCCATGGTGTAATTCATTAGGGGCCTCCTTCTTCCGTCAAAGCCCAGGGCCTTGACTTATGCGGACCGCACGCGGCGGTCTTTTTCAGTTTGCTACATACATCTGCCGGTAAGGGTTCCGGCTGTCCGGCGTCACAACCGTGAAGGGAGCGGAGAGCACTTCGTCAACGGAAAGCCCGAAGATCTTACAGTACTCTTCAAGATACGGTTTCAGTTCCGAAAGGTCGTCCGTTTCGGCGGGCTTTGCGGTAACCTGCGCGGGAAATGTGATGTCCTTACAGTCCGAACGTAAGAACATCTTGCCTCCGTGCATTCCGGTGCACGGGAAGTTTCCGACAATCCTGCCGTCCCCGTCAAGATTCAGAACGACGATGATGCCGCCTGCCTGGTATTCACCGAGGAAGCTGCCCGCATGACCGCCGATAATCATCACCGGGAACTTGTCGTGATAGGCCTTCATATGGATGCCTGCACGGTATCCGGCGTCGCCTTTCACGTAAATCCGTCCGCCGCGCATCGCGTAGCCTGCCGCGTCACCGATGTTGCCGTGAATCGCAATCAGGCCTTCGTTCATCGTGTCGCCGACCGCGTCCTGCGCGTTGCCCTCAACCGTTACCGTAGAGCCGTTCAGATAAGCGCCGAGCGCGTTTCCGGGAATTCCCTGAAGCGTAATGGTACGGCCGGACATGCCGGAGGCGATGAACCGCTGACCGAGGCATCCGTCCACCACGCACTCGCCGGACGTCGCGCGGATGGCCTCATTCAATGCTTTATGGTCTAAACCCTGTGCATGTATCATTGTCATAGTTATACCACACCTCCAAACTTTTTTCTACGATTTTCCGCGGAAAATGCGATGGTTGTCGCTCCGGTCTTCAGCAAATCATAGTTGACTTCCGAAACCGGCGTCTGTTCGCGGATCATTGAAGTGTATATTCCGGCCCGTTCGTTACAGCCGATCAGGAGGAATCCCCTGAGACGGTCGTCTTTGACGAAGAGCCGCTTAATCGAGGAATCGGTCTTCTCCTCGTAACATTCGCCTTCATAGGCGCCTGCCGTCATGGCGTGAAGTCCGAAGAATCCGATGGAGTTCATCGGCATGCCGCGGTTGAAGAGTTCCTCACTGCCTGCCATGTTGACGCCTGCGGCATGTCCCTGCATATAGGCGTTCGGGAAGATCGCAAGCACGCGGTTTGCACCGATGCTAAGGTCATATCCTTCCGCGCAGTCGCCTGCGGCATAGATTCCGGGGACGGAAGTCTCCAGCTTCTCATTGACTACGATACCGCGGTTTACGGTACCGCCGATTGCTTTTACAAGACCGGTGTTCGCACGGACACCGACCGCAAGAACAAGAACATCAAACGGAACCTCCGCGCCGCTCTTCATGTGAGCAAGGCCGGCTTCAAACTTCGCGACGCTGTCGCCGAGCAGGAATTTGATGCCGTGCTCTTCGAGGCGATGCTGCATCAATGCGGCGCATTCATTATCAAGAATACTCGAGAGCACGCGGTCGGCAAGGTCGCAGACCGTAATCTCTTTGACCCGGCCGTAGATTCCTTCGGCGCATTTGAGGCCTATAAGGCCGGCGCCGACAATCAACACGCGGGCATCCTTGTCTAATTCTTTTTCAAGTGCCAGGGCATCGTCGAGCGTCAGGAACGCGTACTTTCCTGTCACGGAATCGAGGCCGTCCATCGGCGGAACGAACGGAGAGGAGCCGGCGGCGACACAAACCTTGTCGTAAGGAAGCGATGTGCCGTCCGAAAGAGTAACCGTGGCATTTGCCGGATTGATTTCCGTTGCGGATACGCCGTACAGAACCTTTGCGCCGTTCTTCTCATAGAAATCCGGAGAGCGGTACGCAATCTTTGTAAGGTCGGTCTTCTTTTCGAGGTAATAGGAGATGAGCGGGCGGCAGTAAACCTCGTGCTTCTCCGCGGATACGACGGTGATTTCCCCTTCGGTATCTACGCTCCGGATGCCTTCGATGCAGCCGGCGGCCGCCACTCCGTTTCCGATAATCACATAGCGTTTCATTGGCTTTCACCTCGCTCTTCATAGACTATGGCGTGGTTCGGGCAGCCCTTTACGCAGGCCGGTTCGCCGCACGAATTGTTGAGGCACAGCTCGCATTTCTGCATCGCGCCGTCTTCGCCGGGCGTCAGTGCGCCGTAAGGGCATACAAGAATGCAGGTGTAACAGGAGACGCAGCGTTCGCGGTGAATCCGGATGACGCCGTCTTCGCGGTAGAGCGCGCCTGCGATACAGCTCTTGACGCAGAGCGGATCGGTGCAGTGCCGGCAGGAAACCGCAAATGTGACGCGGTTCGAGTTCTCGCCTTCCACATGGATGCGCGGGAAGATCGTCTTGCCGGCGAGGGCGGAAGCCATATCGAACCCGCCGGAGTTGGCAAATGCGCAGTTATATTCGCACAGGTGACAGCCGAGACACCATTCTTCGTTGACATAAACTCGTTTCATAGGCTTATTCTCCTGCGTGGGAGATTCCGAGAATCTCCAGTTCTTTCTCGTTGAGGCCGACGCCGCGAAGCATCAGGCGGTTGCCGCGAAGGGCTTCGACGGAGTTGATTCCCATGCCGCCCATCAGTTCCTTGATTTCGTGCTTCCATGCGGTCATCAGGTTGATGAGCCGTTCGCTTCCGAGGTCGGGGTTGAGACGTTTTACCAGGTCGGGCCGCTGTGTGGCGATGCCCCAGTTGCATTTGCCGCTCTGGCAGGTACGGCACAGATGACAGCCGAGTGCAAGGAGGGCAGCGGTTGCGATGTAGCAGGCGTCCGCGCCGAGAGCGATTGCCTTAACAACATCGGAGGCGCTTCGGATCGAACCGCCGACGACAAGCGAAACATCGTTCCGGATACCTTCATCACGAAGCCGCTGGTCAACGGCCGCGAGCGCGAGTTCAATCGGGATGCCGACGTTATCGCGGATTCTTGTCGGAGCCGCTCCGGTGCCGCCGCGGAAACCGTCGATGGCGATGATGTCCGCGCCGCTTCTGGCGATTCCGCTTGCGATTGCTGCGATGTTATGAACCGCGGCTACCTTAACGATAACGGGTTTCCGGTAACCGGTTGCTTCCTTTAAGGAGAAGACAAGCTGCCTTAGATCTTCGATTGAGTAAATGTCATGGTGCGGAGCCGGGGAAATGGCATCCGAACCTTCCGGAATCATACGGGTACGGGAGACGTCACCGACAATCTTCGCCCCCGGCAGATGTCCGCCGATGCCGGGCTTCGCGCCCTGGCCCATCTTAATTTCGATGGCGGCGCCGGCTTCGAGATACTGCTCATGCACGCCGAAACGTCCGCTTGCCACCTGCACGATTGTGTTCGGGCCGTAGCAGTAGAAGTCTTCGTGCAGTCCGCCCTCACCGGTATTATAAAGAATGCCGAGTTCCGTTGCCGCGCGCGCGAGCGACGCGTGCGCGTTATAACTAATGGAACCGTAGCTCATCGCGGAGAACATGACCGGCATGGACAAGGTCACATGCGGCGGAAGTTCGCAGATCAGGTTGCCGTTCCCGTCACGCTTCATCGTCTTCGGGCGTTTGCCGAGCGTCACCTGCGTCTCCATCGGTTCGCGGAGCGGATCAATCGGCGGGTTCGTTACCTGCGAAGCGTTAATCAGGATGCGGTCCCAGTAAACCGGCAGCGGCTTCGGGTTACCCATCGAGGAGAGCAGCACGCCGCCGCTTCCCGCCTGTTTGTAAATCTCACGGATTGTATCGTTCTGCCAGTTGGCATTTTCCCGAAGCTGACAGTCGCTTTTCACAATCTTCAGTGCGCGTGTCGGACAGAGCGAGACACAGCGCTGGCAGTTGACGCATTTGCTTTCGTCACTGATCATCTTGCCGGTGTCGGGATTCAGTTTATGTACTTCATTGGCACACTGCCGTTCGCATACGCGGCAGGTGATGCAGCGGTCCGGGTTCCGCACAACTTCATATTCCGGATAGATAAAATCGATTCCCATCAGAATGCTCCTTCCTTCACGCGGACAATCACGGGTTCTCCGCCTGCCGGAGCCCAGATGTTCTGTACATCGGGTTCCATGACGCGAATCGCGGCTTCCTCGCTCGCGATATAAACCTTGTCGTCTTTCTCACCGACGACCATCGACCTTAGCTTCAGCCGGTCATTCAGGGCCATCAGGCCGCCGTTGAAACCAAGCACAATCGAGAACGGTCCGGTAACCAGCAGACTCGGGAAGACGGTTCTGAGGAACGAAAGACGTTTCTTCGTTTCCTCGTCTTTCTTTTCGATGGTGCTCCAGAACGGAGCGGCGATCACATTTGCCGCCTCGGTAAGGGTAAGTCCCTGTACACGGAGCAGATAATCGAGAATGTAGGTGATGACCTCGGTATCGGTCTGGAGGTTGCATTTGTAACCGAACATCTCGATGAACCGGCGGTTGGCGTCATACGAGGAAATCTCGCCGTTGTGAACGACCGAATAATCAAGGAGCGTGAACGGATGCGCGCCGCCCCACCAGCCGGGGGTGTTGGTCGGATAACGTCCGTGTGCGGTCCAGCAGTAGCCTTCGTACTCATCGAGGCGGTAGAAGCGGCCGACGTCCTCGGGGAAACCTACGGCTTTGAAGGTTCCCATGTTCTTACCGCTTGAGAAGACGTAAGCGCCTTTCATGTCCGTGTTGATCTTCATAACGGTGCGTGCCACGAATTCTTTCTCATCGAGCTGCAGATCCGCGAGAACCGATTTGAGCGGGGTTACGAAATAACGGTATATAATAGGCTCATCCGTAATCTCCGGAATCTTTCTGGTCGGAATCAGCTCGCCCTTGACGACTTCAAAGTGCTCTTTCAAAAATGCCTCGCATGCCTTTCTGGTATCGCGGCAATCGAAGAACATGTGAAACGCATAGTAGTCTTTGTAAGCGGGGTAGATGCCGTAGCCGGCGAAACCGCCGCCGAGGCCGTTTGAGCGGTCGTGCATCGGCTTCATCGACTCGATGATCGACTGTCCGCTCATTTTCTTTCCTTCCTTGGAAATCACTGCTGCGATGGCGCAACCGGAGGGGATGCGCACCTGACCTTCCTGTTTCATGGATGTCTTCCTTTCTGCATCATGGCTTTTAGAGAAAAGGAAAAGGCGCTCATCGATACACAGACACGCGGCCTGTCCATCAATGAACGCCTTTGCTCATTTGCCCGAATTATACGCCCGTATATTTCATATGTCAAGTGTTTTTTTCGCCGCTTTAAAGCACCGAAGAAAACAACGCGACTCCGCATTGACTTTCGGGGCCCGTTGTGATAAATTGAATTAAAAAATCATACGGAAAGAGGACCTTCTATGTTTCCTTTTCTTTTACAGTTTATAAGCCGTTCGGAAGACGGTTCCTATGTTCTTGAAAAAGCGGGCTTTGTTGTGTTCGGTATTGCGATTTTCCTGCTCATCTGTGTTTCTGCGGCAATTATGACGCGTAAGGATAAAAACGATTCCCGCCGCGCGGTCCGTCTGACGGTTTCCGCGATTTCGATTGCGCTTGCATTCATCACTTCGTATATTCAGCTCTTTAAACTTCCGTGGGGCGGATCCGTAACGCTCTTCAGCATGTTCTTCGTATGCTTTGTCGGATACCTTTACGGACCGTCGGCCGGAATCACGGCAGCATTTGCCTACGGCATTTTACAGTTCCTGCAGTCGGGCGGAAGCTACATCCTGTCGATTCCGCAGGTACTGTTCGATTATATCCTGGCATTTGCCGCACTCGGCATTGCAGGCTTCTTCTATAAAGCCAAGAACGGCCTGATTATCGGTTTCATCGCGGGCTGCATTGCGCGAGGCGTGTTCGCGTCGATCGCGGGTTATCTGTACTGGATGGATTACATGCCCGAGAGCTTTCCGAAGAAGCTCGCGTTCCTGTATCCGCTTGCGTATAATTACAGTTATATACTGATTGAAATGGCATTTACACTGGTTATTCTTTCGATTCCTTCCGTACGGAAAGCAATCAGGCGGATCGCGTTCGAAGCGACGAGAGAGGATTGAAAACGCCCGGAAAAATTTTTTGAAATTGGGGGTTGACAATCCGAAAAAGCGGGTTTATAATTCGGCACATAAAGGCAAAGGCGTCTTTGAGTGGCAACACTCAGAGGCGCTTTTTTTATTGCAAAACAAGATGAGAGGAGAACTCACATGAAAACAGTATCGGATTATTTCGGAACGAATGTATTTGATGACAGAGTGATGCGCGCCAATCTTTCGGCAGATGTGTACCGCTCGCTTCGCAAGACGATTGACGAGGGCAAGGAACTCGACATCAGCGTTGCCAACGCGGTTGCGGAAGCGATGAAGAATTGGGCAGTCGAGAAAGGAGCGACACATTTTACGCATTGGTTCCAGCCGCTTACCGGAATCACCGCCGAGAAGCACGACAGCTTCATCAGCCCGGCTCCGGACGGAAGCGTAATCATGGAATTCTCCGGCAAGGAACTGATCAAGGGTGAGCCGGACGCGTCCTCGTTCCCGAGCGGCGGTCTCCGCGCCACATTCGAAGCGAGAGGATATACCGCATGGGATCCTACTTCTTACGCATTCATTAAAGGAAAGACGCTCTGCATTCCGACCGCGTTCTGTTCCTACGGCGGACCGGCACTCGATAAGAAGACGCCTCTGCTCCGTTCGATGGAAGTGCTCAGCAAGCAGGCGCTCAGAATTCTGAAACTCTTCGGTAACAAGACCGCGAAACGTGTTGTTTCCTCGGTCGGACCGGAGCAGGAATACTTCCTTGTTACGAAAGAAATGTTTGATAAACGTCCTGACCTCTGCTTCACCGGCCGTACGTTGTTCGGTGCGAAGCCCCCGAAGGGACAGGAGATGGACGATCATTACTTCGGTGTTATCAAGCCGAGAGTAGCGGCCTTTATGGAAGATTTGAACGATGAGCTTTGGAAGCTCGGAATTCTCGCCAAGACCGAGCACAACGAAGTAGCTCCCGCACAGCATGAGCTGGCGCCGATTTACTCGACGACGAACATCGCGACCGATCACAACCAGCTGACGATGGAAATCATGCAGAAGGTTGCCGCCAAGCACGGTCTTGTATGTCTGCTTCATGAGAAGCCGTTCGCAGGCGTGAACGGTTCCGGTAAGCACAACAACTGGTCCATCGC
>JAGAES010000140.1 GCA_017613055.1 Lachnospiraceae bacterium
AGAACGACAATTGCGAGTCCTTCCCATATTTTCCAGACTTTCTTCACACTCTTATGAAACAATCCCTCCCAGATCAAAAGCCCCGGGAGAATCACCAGAAGAATCACCAGATCCCTCTTAAGTGCGTACGGAAACGGGTCTGCTTCAATTCTATACTCCGTTGTCATATACTCCGGGCTGTTGCCGTAAGATTCCCATGCCACGCTGTCGATGAGGGTCCATCCGAATGAAACGAGGAACAATTCCGTCACCGCGGCCTGGAGTGCCACATGCATCAGGCGGCTTTTACATTTGCCGTCTGTCCTTTCGGCTTTTCTTTTGACAAATGCGAAGTACCCGAGGATTCCCGCAAGAAGCCCTACGGCGAGCATCACGGGAAGAACCTGCCAGAACTCTGCGAGAGCTTTTCCGCTCTCATCAAAATCTACCAGAACCGAAAGGAACTGACCTCTCTCCGTGATTCGATGGTTTACGGAGCGGAACAAAACCGAAAACGGAAGTTTTCCCCCTCCCTCCAGATAAGTTTTGACTTTCACGGCAGGATGATTCCGCAGATGAAAATTCAGAAGTTCTTCCTGACGGTCATACAGAAGGAGGCCGAGTCCCAGCCAGACAGCCGAGAGCACGCCGTACCATACAAGCCCCGATGAAAGGGAAAAGCATATCATTGCCGCTCCGTAGAAGAACAGGAAGAGCGCAATCGTAAGAGCAATCTTCGAAAGGTAATATCCCTTTTCCACTCTCACATATTTCGAAAAGGAAAATGCCATCCCCGTCAGCAGGGTCTCCGTCACCAGGAACGCAGCCAACGCGCCGAACGCCACTGCCGTCACGCTCCCGAAGACACTTCTGCGCGTGGTCGGAAGCGAATAAAACAGTTCTCTTCCTTCCGCCGAGTTATATTGCCGGAGCAGTCTCCACACAATCAGGAACGGTCCGAAAACCGCGAACCATCTTCCTGCAAACGTGTGGGAGAACAACCCGACCGTATAGTCCTGATTCGGGCTTACGGTTGATTTCACAATATAGAATTGCACAACCTCCAGAAAAAGAAGCGCAATCATGATCACGGAGAATCCTGCGTATTCCCGCTCATAGAGGTCGCGAATCACATTTTTCTGAAAGAACTTCTTTTTCATTCGTCCGTCTCCTCTCCCGAATGCGCGGAATCCGCATTCGCCTTTGCACGCGCTTCGTCAACGGCGTCCAAAAGCGGCTTAAGCTCCTCGGTATTAATGTAGAACCAGCAGATTCCGCCTTCCCACAACATTTCCTCCTCGGTTTGTTCGCTGTATTCCACCCGGATGTTGCTGATTTCCTTTTGAAAATCAATCCGGTCACCCTTCTGAAAGATTGCGCCTATGAGAAGGTCTGTCTGTTCTTTTGTGAGAGGGCCCGCTGTGTACGAATCAATACCGGTCGTCGCGGCTGCTTCTCCTCCGCGGGTTCGTAGGTTAAAGTAATACGTGCGGGGGCTCTCTTCTCTTGCGGTTTCTTCGTCCGTTAACCGTATTACCCGAATGAAGAAAGCCCTCTCCCGGGTATCCCTTCCGAAGAATTCCGCAAGCTGCTCCTTTTGCGGACGGCATAGCTTCTCATAATAGTATGCCATGGCCTCGGAGCCGGTAGAAATCCTGTGCCCCAGGGCTTGCTGATCAGTCATTCCGTGTGCGTCTATAACATTTATCGTTACACAGGCTTTCTCCCGGTCGGCTGCTCCGATTACAACCTTCTCTTTGCTTTTTGTAATGCCCCCGAGAGCATTCCGGTAGTAAACCGGGATTGCCTTTTTGTCTTCCTCCGGAATAAGCGACAGGAACTTTTCATATTCCGCAGAGGATGCGAACGGGGTTAAGAATTCCGTTTTCCTTCCGGCATCACAGAAGACGACCCCGACGGAATCTTCCCAGATACCCTGGAGAGATTTCATATCCATATAGTATTCTCTGCATCCGGTCGCCGTATAAATCGTAACCGTAGTTTCCTCTCCCGCAAACCGTTCGGTCTTCGGGTGTTTGATATCCTCATCGAGTACCGAATAAATACGATCAATTGTCCTCTCGCTGTACAGGAAGCAGTCATATCCGGTTCCGAAATAAACCAGAATCGCATCCTTTCGTTCGGGAAGCTTCATTGCTGCTTTCGCATAGAGAAGCGAGCCTCCGGGAATGGCAGCGGCAAGCAGGACAGCGACCAGTACATATTTCAGATACTTCGGCGCAAACTTCTCCCGGAACAACCGGCACAGGAAGTATATAATCAGAAGCAGAAGCGCCGGAACCAGAATTACATTCGGACTGCTTTCTCCGCCGATTACGTAGCTGTATACTACCATCAGAAGCGGAAGCAGGTTGAGTACCACCAGAAGAATCCGGAACAGTCTCTTGTTCCGATACTCCGCACCGATGTATTCCGCACCGGATTTCTTAGAAAGCCGGCTTCCGAGATACAGAATTCCCGCTGCAAAAAGAAGATTCACCAGGAGCGCAACATAATCATAAGCAACCGACAGGGATTCGGGTCGCAAAAGACCGAACAGCCGGTAGAAGATCCGCAGCCGGAATACGAGCGAACGCCTCGGGGATACCAGATTCCCTGAGAACGAACGGATTGCCGAAGGCACCAAAGCGAAAGAAATCCAGTATCCTGCTGCAGTTCCGAAAAGGAGCATCAGAAACGCGAGGTTCGAATGGGTTAATTCCCTCACAACCGAAATCACGGAAACGAATACGATTCCGATAATCATAAGGAGCGCAAAGCGATGCAGACTGTCCGCAAAGAACGGTCCTCCGGAATACCCTTCGCTGTTCCGCGCCTCGTATACATATACCTCAGGGGACATTCGTTTCCGGAATAAAACCATCACGGACAGTTCCGCCAGGAATGCATAAACGAAAAGGTTAACCGTTTCCGCAAGGAAAACAGACCAGAACCATTCTTTCCGGCTTGCCGGAATCGTCTGAAAGAACTCATAACGACGGCGTCTGCGCCAGCCGGTCATCGTCATTTCCCCGATAAGGAGCATGATCAGCATGCCGATTGCCGACATATACATCGGGGTCTGCTGGGGAATCGCGGCGGAATTGATAAAATCCTCCGTCATCCCGATATAGCCGAACAAAACGGCAACCGGGATTGTGACGAGACGGACAATCCGCGTGCGGCGCAGGCCGTCAAGGAAAACCCGCTTACTGATTGCCTTCTGCATCTTTCTCTCCCTCGCTTTCCGTATCAAAGGAATACCCGAGCGCCTCCATCTCATAGGTAAAGATCTCCTCGAGGCTCAACGGAAGAATCTCTAAAAGAACCGGATTCTTCTCCCGGATTCTTGCCTCTGTCTGCTCTGCATTCTCATTCAGAATGGCCTGAATCACGCGTCCTTCCGTGCGAACCGACAGGCATTTTCCTCCGCAAAGTTCAACAAACTGCTCTTCCGTAATCGGTTCCTCAAATGCCACCTGAACTTTCTTCGCCGCCGTCTTAATGTCTTCCACCTCATGGGAGAATACAATCCGGCCCTCGTGAAGCAGCGCCAGCTCGTCACAGGTGTTGTCAAGTTCCCGGAGCGAATGGCTTGTTAAAACGGCCGTCACTCCGCGCTCGCATATATCTTCATAAATCAGCTTCTTCACAGTATCGCGCATAATCTGATCCAGCCCGTCGAACGTTTCATCAAAGAAATAATACTTCGGACGGCAGGACAGCGCGAGAATCGTCGCCGCCTGACGGCGCATGCCCTTGCTGAACCCGCTGAGGGCTTTCTTCGGGTCAAGTTTCAGCGCTTTCGTCAGCTGCTCAAACCGTTCCATGGAGAAGTTCGGATAGAAATTCCGATAGAACTTAGCCATCCGGTTCATATTGGCGCCGGGAAGGAAATAAATCTCATCCGGGATATAGATGAACTGTTCTTTCACTTCCGGATTGTCATAGACCGGCTGACCGTCATAATCCACCTCACCGCAGTCCGGCTCATAGACACCGGTCATAATCCGAAGCAGTGTGCTCTTGCCGGCGCCGTTGCTCCCGACAAGTCCGTAAACCTTTCCTTCCGGAATCTCACAGGAAAGGTCCGTAAGCGCCGCCTGCCCGTCAAATGTTTTTGTTACTCCCTTTACCTTAATCATCTTGTCTTCCTCCGTCATTCTTTCGTTCCGTCTCATACAGGCTCGTTACCTTCTTAAGAACATCCGCAAGAGGGACTTCCGCCTGTTTCATGCGCTCCACCGCTTTTTTGAGCAGTTCTTCCGCTTCCCCGAGATCTTTCTTTAATATCGCCGCGCCGTCCTTCGACACGAACCGCCCGACGCCCGGAACGGAATAGGTTATGTTCCGCCGCTCAAGTTCCAGATACGCCTTCTGCACTGTGTTCGGGTTAACCCCGAGCTCCACGGAAAGCGTCCGGACGGAGGGAATCATGCTGTCGCTCTCGCGGATACCGAGCATGATTTCCTTCTCGAAAGCATCGATTAACTGCTCATAGACGGGAACCCGGCTTTGCTTGTCGATGCTGATCATCGAATATTCTCCTCCCTTCAGGTGTACTACTTGTATTAGTACACTTACTATACACGAAAATCATCGCGCTTGTCAATACCATTTTTCGAAACAAAAAAAGAACCGCCGCATTTCTGCGACGGTTCCGTATAAACTTATTCGGATCTACTGACCTGTAATCTTAGCCTTACGGGCCTCAAACTCTTCTTTCGTGATAAGACCGGCGGAAAATGCCATCTGAAGCGTTTCAATCTTCTTCTTGGTCTCTTCCTCGGCGGTTGCACGGAGCTCTTCTTCTGCTCTTCTGTAAGCTTCCACTTCACGGAGAGCTTCTGCTCTTGCTTCCTCATCGGCCTTACGAAGCGCTTCTTCCTGCTCCATGAGGGCTTTCTCTTCTTCGTAGATGCGGCGCTCTTCGGGAGTCATTGCGGCAAGAGCTTCTTCCTCGGCTCTGCGCTGCTCTGCCTCGATCCGGCGCTGTGCTTCCTTCTCACGGCGGCGGGCTTCAAGCTCTGCCTTACGGCGCTCAAGCTCTTCGTTCTTCGCCTTCTCTTCTTCGTCTATGCGGACCTGCTCAGCCTTGGCGGCAGCTTCCGCAGCCTGACGCTTACGGATTTCCTCTTCCTTCTTGGCGGCTTCTGCCTTAGCGGCTTCCGCTTTACGAAGGGCGCTCTCACGAAGCTGCTCTGCTCTGCGGCGAGCCTCTTCCTGTGCTTCCTGAGCCTTCCGGACTTCTTCCTCGGCCTTGCGACGGGCTTCCTCGGCCGCCTCTGCTGCTCTTCTGGCTTCCTCTTCGGCACGTCTCTGTGCTTCCTCGGCCGCCTTCTGTGCTTCTTCAAGCTGACGCTTGATCTCTTCCTGTCTGCGGACTTCTTCCTCGGCAGCTTTCTTGGCCTGCTCTTCGGCCTCTCTTGCTTCTGCCTCGGCTTTCTCCTTCGCCTTCTGGACTTCGAGCTCGGCGGCACGCTTCTCGGCTGCTATACGCTCTTCTCTCTCTTCCTCCATACGGCGGCGGGCTGCAGCTTCCTTCGCTGCGATTTCCTCTTCCCGGCGTCTGCGCTCGGCTGCCTTCTCGGCGGTCTCTTTATTGTAACGCTCGGTAGCCTTCTGTGCCTCGGCAATACGAACGGCCTGACGCTCTGCAACGCGGACCTGCGCCACTTCGTTATCGGTGAAGGGCTCGGTCAGACGGTCACAGAACCAAAGCATTGCTGCCGGAAGAATATAAACTACGATATGAACGCCTGCACCGGTGAACTTCTCCAGATCGTAAATCCGGAAGATGCTTTCCTTAGCGGTCTCGCTGTAAAGCACCATCAAAAGTCCGACAACCACGTTAAGGCCGGCAAGCGCCGCCAGAACAATCTTGTCGTATTGCAGGTTGAAATACTTTTTCTTAATGTCCAGGGCAAGGAAAACGCCGTAGAACACACCCAGGATTCCGGCGAAAATCGTCGCGCCGACGAAAAGAGCATTCAGCATCCCCGGAACTTTCATAAACATGGAAATACCGGCCAAAATCTGCGTTGCGAAGAAAATGGCAATTCCGCCGCACGCATACTCAAGATACTTCTGCAGTTCTTCACGGATTCCGTAACGACCGATGAAAATGAAGATTCCGCCGACCGCTACAAGTGCAAGATATCCAAGACCGCGAAGCTTCGGAAAACCTTTCACACTGAGCTTCTCAGGCGTCACTCCGCCTGCCCTGAACGCACCGATCATGGCCGTAAAGGCAAGGATAATGAGCAAAATGCCGCCCAGCGCTACTAATTTACAGGTCTGTTCTGTCTTCTTGTTCGGATACATACTCCTTGATATCCTCCTTCTGGTTATTCTCCGGGCTCTCCCCGGAAGGTTCCCCGGACGGATGCTCCTCCGGTTCTTCCGATTTTTTCGAACGCACGCCGGACCGCTCACACAGGGGTCCTTTGAGCTTTTTAACAAGCATCTGCAAGCCGTCCACCAGGAAATCCTTGGAGACGATTCCGCCGCTCCAGCCGCCGTAATCCAGTTCGGACAGATAAAACCGGTCGCCCAGGTCGGTCGCCTTCTCCAAAAGGGGAAGCGACGCTTTCGTAAAGGCGTCGATCAATTCGTCCTCGCCCATCGGCAGGGGCAGATCGGACATGGCTCGTGACAGACGGTTCCAAAACTGCCTCGTGGACTTGCTGCTCCCGACCTTCGGGAGCTCCGAAAACAGTTCCCATACGTAATGCGTCCCCCGCTCCAACGGAAGGAGAAACGGACGCTCCGCATCAAGCCGGTCCAGCTCTTCGGCCGCGTCGGCAAGCACCGTACAGGTATCGTAGCAGGGGTCTGCCGGCTCGTCCAAAGACCCGTAATGAAAGGCCTCAAACCGGTCAAAATCCCATGCCGGATTCTTCTTTTTCTGAACCGCCGTCATCCGTTCACAGGACTCTCTCTCCAGAATCAGGAGATCCATGTCCAGTTTTCTTCTCGGAAATGACATACTGACAGTTCTCTCACTTTACTCTCTATAGAAAAAATAATATCACGCGTTTTTGTTTTCGTCAACAAATAGGCAGAAAAGTATTGAAGTTTTTTAACGGAAAATGTTATTCTATACACGTACAATTACAAAAAAATGAAAGAAAATCCGTCGTATTATCCGGACGTATGGCATTTGTCCCGGGCGGCGGCTCCGAAACACCATATGAAATATATCCTTCGCTATATGAAACCTTACCGCCGGAAGATTGCTTTCGGCGTCACCGTTAAGTTCTTCGGCTCCATCGGAGAGCTTTTCATTCCATTTCTTTTAGAGCATATGGTCGACGATATCGTCCCGACGAAGGACCTGTCCCGCGTGCTCCTATTCGGCGGAATCATGGTGCTTTCCGCGATTCTGGTCCGCTACACCAACATCTACGCAAACCAATACGCCTCCGCAATCGCCCGCGACTGTACGCGGGACCTTCGGCATGACCTTTTCACCGTGACGACCAACCTGACCGGAGCGCAGTTCGACAGCGTCACGCTGCCTTCCCTGATTTCCAGAATGACCGCCGACAGCTATAACGTGCAGAACTTCATCGGCATGATTCAGCGCATGGGCATCCGCGCGCCGATTCTTCTGGTCGGCGGCGTCTTCATGGCGATGCTTCTTGACTGGGAGCTTTCGCTCGTGCTTCTCTGCATGGTTCCGCTGATGGCGGGCGTCGTACTGTTCGTGTCGCGGCACGGCATTCCGCTCTACAGCACGGTGCAGGACAACGTGGACCGGCTTACGCGGATTCTCCGCGAGAACATCACCGGAATCCGTGTTGTGAAAGCACTGTCCCGAGAAGAGTATGAGAAGACCCGTTACGACAGGTCAAACAACGAGCTGGCCCGCTCCGATTTCCGCGCAGGCGCAATCATGGCGATTCCGAACCCCTTGATGAACCTGTTCTTGAACATCGGCCTCGTACTCGTTATCCTGTTCGGCGCGCAGCGCGTAGACAGCGGCGCCATGAAGGCCGGCGTTATCATTACGTTTCTCATCTATTTCAACATCATTCTCGGCGCGGTCCTCGGACTCAACCGGATTTTCATCATGTACACGAAGGCCGGGGCTTCCGCGAACCGGATCGGCGCCGTTTTGGACCTTGCGGACACCCGCCCCGAGATCCTGCCGAAGGCGGAGAAGGCGGATGTGCCGTTTATCCGCTTTGAGCATGTGAGCTTCACCTATCCGCATCTGCAGGAAACCGCCGAATCTTCCGACCGCGAGTATGCGGTTTCGGACATTTCCTTTGATCTGAAGCGCGGCGAATCGCTCGGCATCATCGGGTCGACCGGCTGCGGAAAGACGACGCTCATTAATCTTCTGATGCGTTTTTATGATGTTACGGAAGGCCGGATTCTGGTGGACGGCTATGATGTCCGTTCCTATGACCTCGGCGAACTGCGCCGTAAGATCGGCGTTGTCTTCCAAAACGACACGATCTTCGCCGATACTATCCGGGAAAATGTGGCGTTCGGACGCGACATCCCGGACGAGGGGCTTCGCGATGCGCTTGCGGACGCGAATATCCTCACATTTGTCGACAGTCACGAAGAGGGGCTTGAATACCGGGCAACCAAGGCCGGCGCCAACCTGAGCGGCGGCGAGAAGCAGCGCGTCGTAATCGCGAGAGCGCTTGCCGGACATCCGGAGATTCTGATTCTCGACGATGCGTCGAGCGCGCTCGATTATAAGACCGATGC
>JAGAES010000141.1 GCA_017613055.1 Lachnospiraceae bacterium
GCGGCAAAGCCGGACGGAAAAGGGAACATTTTCCTTCCCGTCTCGCTTGCGGTAATCTGGATTCTTGCGGGGGCGGTGCTTTTCATCCTCGCGAAACGGAAACACCTCACAAAGCGCAACGTGCTGTTCACCGCCGGGATTGCGGCAGCCCTGACGGTACTTGTGTTCTTTACGAATTTCGAAACGGTGAAGGAGCACTACGAATCGTACGGCGTCGAGAACCCGGTCGGAGAGGTGTACCTGACAATCCGTTGCGACACGATTGCCTCGGAACCCGGAGTACCGGACGACGGCGTAATCTTAGCGCGTACCGTGTGTCCGATTGCGGACGGGGACACGGCATTTGCCGTACTTGAACGCATGACCAGGAAAGAACGAATCCCGATGGATTACACCGGAAGCGGGTCTTCCGTCTATGTCAAGGGAATCGCGGAATTGTATGAATTTGCGTACGGAGACATGTCGGGCTGGATCTACCGGATTAACGGCGTGACAATGCCGGTCGGCTGCGGTGCGGCAGCTGTTTCACCGGGCGACGAAATCGAATTCTTCTATACGCGGATGTTAGGCGAAGATTTGCCGTAATGTCCGTTGACAAGTACGCGCAAAATGACTACAATAGTGCTATAAAGATGATAGGAGGACCTGTGTCATGTTGTTCGGAATGCCTGCGTTGATTGAGAATAAGACTTTGGAGGAGGACGTGAAGCTTTGTGAGCGTCTCGGCTTGTCCTTTGTCGAATTGAATATGAACTTCCCGCAGTATCAGGTGGACCGCCTGGAGAACACGGAAGTGCTTCGCGCCGCCGCCGAGAAGGCCGGAATTTTCTATTCCATCCATATGGAAGAGAATTTCGACGTTGCGGATTTCAATCCCCTTGTGGCGGAAGCTTACTTAGAGACGATGCGCCGCACCATCCGCGTGGCGAAGAAGCTTTCGGAGCTGAATCCGGAGGACAGCCCGTTCATCATCAACATGCATATGGTTCACGGTATTCATATCACCCTTCCCGATGAGAAGGTTATGCTTTACGAGAAGCGTAAGGAAGAGTACCTCGAGTCGTTCAAGAAGTTCCGCGCTCTCGTTGAGGACTGGATCGGCAATGAGAAGATTCTGATCACGATTGAGAACACCGACGGCTTCAAGCCTTACGAGGCCGAAGCCATTGCCGTTCTTCTCGAGAGCCCGAAGTTCGCGCTTACCTGGGATATCGGACATTCGAAGGCAACCGGCGAAATCGATATGCCGTTCCTTCTTAAGAGCTGGAACCGCATCGTACACTTCCATGTACATGACGGAAAGGATAATCCTCCGGCTAGTCATCTCGGTCTCGGCGACGGTGACATCGACCTGCAGACGAGACTTGAGTTCGCCCAGAAATGCAACGCAAACTGCGTTCTGGAGACGAAGACAAGCGATGCGCTTGAGCAGAGCAAAACGTGGCTGATCGGCCATAACTGGGCATAAAGATCAGACCCGCACAGATTCCGAAACGATATGGGCGGTTCCCCGTTGAAGGGACCGCCCGTTTTGAATATAGCGTGGCATTTTTCGGAAAATGCCACAGCGGTGAGAAAGGTTTGTATGAAGAAAGTTGACTATGAAATCCGTGTTATGACGATGGACGATTATAAGGGGGTGTATGCGCTCTGGCAGAGCATACACGGCTTCGGAATCCGTTCGATTGACGATTCCGAGGAAGGCGTGCGGCGGTTTCTTACGCGCAATCCGAAAACCAGCATGGTGGCGGTTTCGGACGGGAAGATTATCGGCGCGATTCTGTGCGGCCACGACGGACGGCGCGGCACGTTCTACCACGTGTGCGTGAAGGAAGAGTACCGTAAGCAGGGTATCGGCAAATCGATGGCGGTCGCCTGCATGCGCGCGCTCAAGGAAGAGCAGATTAATAAGGTTACTCTGATTGCGTTTCGGACCAATGTGGTCGGGAACCAGTTCTGGAAGGGCGTCGGCTGGACCTTCCGCGAGGATCTGAACTATTATGATTTTACGCTGAACGAAGCCAACATTACGGAGTTTAACAAATGAGACGATTCATCCTGACAACCGGACTGCTTCTTATGCTTCTTACGATACTTACGGGCTGCGGAAAGAAGAATGGGAAGAGCGGCGCGGAAACAACCGTTCCCGTAACGGAGGAACCGACTCCCGAGCTTCCCAAGGACGTCACAGAGGAATACGCCGGGACGATCCGTTTCGTTGACGAGCAGGGAAATTCGGTCTGGAGCTTATACGGAAGCATGGCATTTACCTCCGCCGTGGGCGGTATCGGCGGCGGAGATTCGTGGGAGATATACGGGTCGCTTAAATCGTATTCCGTGAAGAATGCGAACGGGGAGCAGCTTCTTGCCATCCGGGTTTCGGTTTCGGGAAGTGCCGAGGGGCGTGAATATACGCTTCAGATCGGGAGCACGGAGCAGAAACTGTCGGTGATTAAGACGGACGTTCTGTCCTCACAGGCGGACCGTTTTCAGATTTATTCGGTCAATAACCGGATGGTATTTCTTCAAAACGGAAAGACCCTTCTGGTGATCACCGCGAAGCAGGATGAGATGATTGTTGCGGCGCCGGACGGAGAGAATGCGAAGGTATACCGC
>JAGAES010000142.1 GCA_017613055.1 Lachnospiraceae bacterium
AGGTGACCGCGCAGATAGACTGGGCAATCGACGATCCGACCGGCTGGCACTATGACGATTACTGGGATACGGACGGCGAGGACCAGGACGGACATCTTCTCGCGGGCGACTGGGCATATCTCGATGTCGACCCAGGCGAGAAGAAGATCTGCTCGACGGTGATTTTCGAAGACTTCGGAGATCCCGAGGATAAGAAGAATGACTCGTGGAAGGGCTTCGGTTACGCGAAGGGCTGGAAGGACGTGCTTACGGAAGACCAGCTGACGCTCAATGAGGAGACCGGCCACTATTACGTAAACTGGGAAGAGCATACGCTCTATATCCGCGTCCGCTATGCGGTCGTTACCGAGGACAATGACGAGGAGAACCTCCGCAACCATTACTTCAGCGGATGGTCCCCGGTTGCTTCCTTCGGAAAGGACGTTGAGGAATACTATCCGTATATGACGGCCGACGAGATTCCGGTTCCGGTACTTGCGGACCTTGAGGTACTTGACGGTGACGAAGAGACCGGCAAGCTTCTTTCTTTCGACGTTTCGATTCCGAAAGACAAGGAAGGCCGTGACTTAGAAGAAATCGCCGCCCGGACGGAAGTGTACGACGGTCTTGCGCAGCTTGTATTCAGTGTGCGCTTTAACGAAGGCGAGTGGGTACGGTGCTTCCGGGATGTGTATTCCGGGAACTTTCAGGTGCCGATCAGTGAGGTATTAAAGGACGACGAAGTCTATCAGGACGGCTCGACCGTAGAGGTTTATGCGATCATCTGGATGGAGCAGCATCTCGGCGTGAACGGCGAATGGTGCGGCGATCTCTCTACCACACCGTCTAACACGATTGCCATCGGTAAGGAAGATATTCCGGCTCCGACCACCTATGTAACGCCCGATCCCGACGAGCCGACTCCGACCGAAGAAGTGACGCCTACGATTGTGCCTCCGACGCCGACGGTTTACAATCCGGAACTGCCGGAGGAAACCATCGTAGTCGAAGAGAAGAAGAAAGAGACCTGTAAGGTCTGTCACCTCGAGATTGACCCGCAGCCGCTCGGATACTGCATGTTCTATTGGATCGGCGGCGCAGTGGTTCTTCTTATTATCATCGCGATTATCGTGAAGATAATAAGAAAGAAGCAGGACGAAGCGACCGACATCCTGTTCCGTTAAGACCGAAGCGGCAATCAGGCCGGAACGACAAGCAAAACAACCTATCACATAAACAAAGAACTGTTGCATACTCTGCAACAGTTCTTCGCTTATAGAGGTAAAAAGAGAAAAGAAAGGTACTTATTCTCATATATCGTCGTTACGATGCTTTTCAAGAATCTTATGGATTCTCTCCGTCGGATTCAGGAATTCGCTGATGGAAGCGTCATGGTTCAAAGCGTCAATCAAAAGGGCAATATACTTGCTCATGTCTGCGTTTGAGTACCATTCCCGCTTCAGCAGCTCGGGCGTCTGGTAGATCAGGTTGGTCGTAACCACGCGGGTTATAAGGCCCTCACGGTACGCCTGGTCGAATTTCTCGAGACCGCTTGTGAAGAGTCCGAAGGTGGCGCATACGAAGATGCGGCCCGCGTTTCTCTTCTTAAGCTCTCTCGCAACATCAAGCATGCTCTCGCCGGACGAAATCATATCATCGATGACGATAACATCCTTGCCCTGCACGTCGCTTCCGAGGAACTCGTGTGCGACGATGGGGTTCCGGCCGTCCACAACCTGCGTATAATCGCGGCGCTTATAGAACATGCCCATATCGGCACCGATCATGGTCGCGAAATAAACGGCTCGGTTCATGGCGCCTTCATCCGGGCTTATGATCATCAGGTGCTCGCTGTCCATCTTCAGGTCAGGCACGTCACGAAGCAGCGCTTTGGTGAACTGATAGGTCGGCGTTACGTTCTCGAGAGAACGGGTCGGAATCGCGTTCTGTACGCGTGCGTCATGTGCGTCAAATGTGATGATGGAGTCCACACCGAGGTTCACAAGTTCCTGAAGAGCTACGGCACAATCGAGCGATTCTCTCGCGGAGCGCTTGTGCTGACGGCTCTCATAAAGGAACGGCATGATGACGGTAATCCGGGCTGCTTTGCCGCTCATTGCGCTGATTACGCGCTTCAGGTCGGCAAAATGATCATCGGGAGACATATGGTTGAGCTGTCCGCAGACCTTGTAGGTCAGGCTGTAGTTGCAGACATCCACAAGAATGTAGATATCTAAGCCGCGGATCGTTTCGTTGATGATGCACTTGGCTTCACCGGAACCGAAACGCGGGCATTTGGCGCTGATCAGATAGGAATCTCTCTGATAACGGTCGTGATCGGGGGTATTGGCGTACTTGGAGTCACGATTGTTTCTCCAGGATACAATCCATTCGTTTACCTTGTCGCCGATCGCCTTACTGCTCTCAAGGGCTATGATTCCCATCGGGCCGTACGACACATTTTCAACCAATCTCTTCTCCTCTTCAGACATAGGATACCTCCGTAATGTTGAATTTTCGGGACGAAATCAGTCCGGGCTGCCCTCTAAGAAGAGCTTACGGACACGGATATCGTCGCCCATCAGTTTGATATACTGATAATTGTTGAACAGGCGGGATGCAATCCGCTCCGAATACCGGGCGCGGATCTGATCCATGTTCAGATTGGTGGAGATAACAACGGGCTTGGCGCGAAGCAGGCGCTCCTCCATGCAGATGAACAGCTGCGAAACCGTGTAGGTGTTGCCGATTTCCGTGCCGAGATCGTCGATAATCAAGAGGTCGCAGTCCAAGATCATATCGAAATCCCGTACGGCCTGCCGGCTCTCGTCGTTGTTTCCGAAGCGGTAGTGCTCGAAAATCTCAAAGAGTCGGAACGCGGAGAGGTAGAGGATCGTGTAGCCCTGTTCCATCAGCGCGCCGGCAATACAGTTCGAAAGAAACGTTTTCCCGACGCCGGTCGAGCCGGTCAGAAGAAGATTCCTCTTGTTGTCGGCAAAATGTTCCACATAGGAGAATGCCTTCCGATAGGCGTCGATGGCAACCTCGCGGTACGTGTCGCCGGTCGTCTCATCGACGGTTTCATCGGAATAGTATGCCGGGTCAAATGCACTGAATTTTTCTTTAGCGAGCAGCTCCTTGCGGCCCGGGTCCAGGTAATAGCGGTCTATGATTGCCTGCTTGAAACAGGAGCACATGCCGTTATCCGTGTAACCGGTATCCTTACAGAGCGGGCACGTATACTGCATCTCCAAAAAGTTGTCCGGGAAGCCCGCCTGACGAAGCAGCTGCGCCTTCTGGGAGACGGTCAGCTCAATCATGCGGCGGTTGTCCTCGATGGCACTCTCATTACCTTGTAATGCAAGCGTAGCAGCCTTAACGGAACCGGAAGCGATCCGCTCATCCAGCTCGGAAAGCACCGGGATTGCGGCATAAGCCTTCTCCCTGCGCATCGCGAGATCGTGGCGGTCCTGTGCCTGCTTCTCGTCGTATTCCCTGAGGATTGCATCATACTCGGCGTTGGTGAGCCCCATCGGTTGTCCTCCTTAGACAGGTGGTCATTTCTTGGCGCGCATGCGCTTTTCAATCTCCGCCATCTCGGCGGCGGTGTACTCGCGCTGCGTAAAATTCTCAAAGCGGTTCGCCTTCTGCGCTGCGGTCCTTGCTGCAGGTACCTTGTGCTTGGTATCCTCTTCGAGCTTGTGCGCCTGATCCAGCCGTTCCACATCGGAGATTCCGACGGCACCGGCTTCGTGCCAGCTTTTTAAGATGCTGTTCGCATAACTGAAGTTGGCGCCCTTTCGAAGCATGGATCGGGAGCATGCTTCCCGAATCAGCTCCGTCGGCATACGCCATTCGCTTACCCAGGTGCGGAGATAGCGAATCTGGGACGTTCCGAGAGATCCGCTGAGCCCGAATTCGTCACGAACGGCACCAAAGGCTTCCCCGTTCATCAGAATGTAATTCTCAGCATCCTCCACGGTGACGATTCCCTCTTCATGCCAGGCTATCGCGACCTTGGTGATGTATTTCGAAGCGGTCTTGCCGCTGTCGATACAACGCTCATATAAGAATAAGAGCAGGTCGCACGAAAACCCGAGCACTCCGTAGATGTAAAGCGCCGTATCGGCTTCGTCACGCGAAAGCGGACGTGCAAAGTATTGCTCCAGCGTCGAGAGAATGAAAGGAACGTTCCCGTCGTCTGCCATCGAATCGATGTCAATCTTCTGCGCGGCAGTCTTCGGTGCCGGCTTCGAAACAGAATTGCTCTGTCCGATTGCCTTCTCAGGCACCTTCTTCTGCGTTACGGAAGCGGCGGGCGCGGTTTCCTGTCGTCTCGTCTTCGGGCGGTAGTCGGAGAGATCCACCAGATTGATGGACTCCACGGTGCCGTCCCCGGAGACGGTATACTCGAGAATACCCTGCCTGGTCCAGTAGTTCAGTGCTTTGAACAGGAAATTCTCCGTGCAATCGAGCAGTTCTGCGATCTCCGGAACGGAGAAATCCATTCCTTCCTCTAAGTGCCTCAGCAAATACAGGTATACCTTTACATAGGTCCCGTTCGCTTCGGTCATGAACTCATCGATGAAGCGGTTCGGAATCTCCGTAACGGTATTCGGATTGGACTTCGAGATTAACCCGATTGTGCACATGAAGAGAGCCCCCTGTTCGGCCATAGATGACGTAAGTCATCCCGTCTGCCCGGAGAAAATCACCCCGAGCGTCCACATTATAACCCAGCCGAAAGGGTTTGTAAATAGGCGGAAACACAGCCTAAAAGAGTAGAATTTGAATGTTGATAAAGTGGATAAACCATCCCGGAAAATGCCGTGAAAACCATCCGTTTACGGAGCCGAAACGAAGCATTTGCAAGCCTTCTCCGAGGCTTTTTAAATGGGGCATTTACGCAAAATATTATCCACAACGATTCCTGTCGAATACGTTGTGGATAAAGTGGATAAATCTAGGATTCCAACACCATAGTGCCCACGTTTACTACATTTCCGGCACCCATAGTTATCAACAAATCGCCGTTGACACAATTTTTTTTCAGAAATTCCGCGATTTTTTCAAATGACGGAAAATAATACGCTTCACGTCCCATTTTTCGTAAATCCTCGACCAGGTCGCGGGAGGAAATCTCGCCGTTGTCGACCTCTCTTGCGGCGTAGATGTCGGCAAGGACAATCGCGTCCGCAATCGAGAGCGCTTTTACGAATTCCTCACGGAGCGCGAGGGTACGCGTGAACGTGTGCGGCTGGAATACAACCCAGAGCCGTCTGTGCGGATAGCCTAGCGCGGCATTCAGTGTTGCGGCGATCTCGGTCGGGTGGTGCGCGTAGTCGTCAACGACGGTCACGCCGTCCCGGACGCCTTTCTTTTCGAACCGCCGCTCCGTTCCCGAGAAATCAAAGAGTGCTTTCTTAATCACCGCGGGCGAGATATCGCGAAGGTACGCTTCCGCAATCGCCGCGAGCGAATTCGATACGTTATGAACGCCGATTACCGAAAGCGCGATGCGGTCAACATACCTGCCGTCACGGTACAGGTCATAGGACGCGCAGCCCATCTCGTCAAATGTAATGTTCGCCGCCGTGTAGCGGTACGGGGAATCGGCGGGGTCTGTGCCCGCAGGCAGAAGCCCGTAGGTGTCGACCGTTCCGTGAAGCCCCTCGAGGAACTTGTCGAGGTTCGGAATCTCGCCGTTGATAATCAGATGGCCTTCCTCGGGAAGCTTCTCCGCGAAGAGGTGGAACGAATGACGGATGTCGTCGAGATCCTTGAAGAAATCCAGGTGGTCCGCATCAATATTCAGAATTAAAGCGTCACTCGGATGAAATTTCAGAAAACTGTTCGTATATTCGCACGCTTCGAAAAGGAATTCGGAAGAATGTCCGATCCGAAGGTTCCCGCCGAGCGAAGCCATGCGTCCGCCGAGCGAAACGGTCGGGTCCTGATCCGCCTCCATTAAAATGGTAGCGAGCATGCCGGTCGTCGTTGTCTTGCCGTGCGTTCCCGAGACGCCGATTGCAATCGGGTAGGTCGCGGAAAGCTGGCCGAGCAGTTCGGCGCGGTCAATCATCGGAAGACCCTTCGCCGCGGCTGCGGCGTATTCTTCATTGTCCGCATGGATGGCGGCCGTATATACGACGAGGTCGATGCCCTCCGTCAGATTGGAAGCAACCTGCGAATAGTAAACCGTTGCTCCGAGCCGTTCAAGGTTCTCGGTCAGGTCGCTCTTCGTCCGGTCGGAGCCGCTTATCGTGAAGCCGCGCTTCAGAAGAAGCTCCGCAAGCCCGCTCATACTGATGCCGCCGATGCCGATGAAGTGTATGTGAATCGGTTTTTGAAGGTCGATTGTAAACATATTTTGCATTCCTTATCACATTTGTCTCAAAAAATCCTCTATTATCATAGCATAATCTTGTGAAAATACAATGTTTTTCCGAAATCTGTTCCCTTTTTTTCACGCGTGTGATATTATAATAGATACATTAGAAATCTGACAGTTAGGGGTGATCGCGTGATTAAGAAAGAGATGATTGCCATGCTTCTTGCAGGCGGACAGGGTTCGCGTCTCGGCGTCCTGACGCAAAGCGTGGCGAAACCGGCGGTCGGTTTCGGAGGAAAGTACCGCATCATTGACTTCCCGTTAAGTAACTGTATCAATTCCGGCGTGGACACGGTCGGCGTGCTTACGCAGTATCAGCCGCTTCGGCTCAACACGCATATCGGAATCGGTATCCCGTGGGATCTGGACCGCAATATCGGCGGCGTTTCGATCCTTCCGCCGTACGAGAAGAGTACGAACGCGGAATGGTATACCGGCACGGCCAATGCCATCTATCAGAATCTCCGCTTTATGGAATACTATAACCCGGAGTATGTTCTGGTGCTCGGCGGCGACCATATCTATAAGATGGATTACGAGGAGATGCTTGACTACCACAAGCGGAACAACGCGGACATCACGCTCGCGACGATTCCGGTGCCGTGGGAGGAGGCAAGCCGCTTCGGTGTTGTGATTACCGACAGCGACATGCGCATCACCGAGTTCGAGGAGAAACCGAAGAACCCGAGAAGCAACCTCGCTTCGATGGGTATCTATATCTTTACGTGGAAGGTGCTCAAGGAAGCGCTGATTAAGCTTTCCGACCAGGAAGGCTGCGACTTCGGCAAGCACATCATTCCGTATTGCCATAACCGCGGCGACCGCGTCTTCGCGTACGAATTCAACGGCTACTGGAAGGATGTCGGAACGCTCGGCTCGTACTGGGCGGCCAACATGGAATTGATTGATATCGTTCCGATCTTCGACCTGTACGACGAGTACTGGAAGATTTATACGAAGAGCGACATGATCCGGCCGCAGTTCATCGCAGGCGACGCGGTGATTAACCGTGCGATTATCGGCGAGGGCACCGAGGTCTACGGCGAGGTGCACAACTCGGTTATCGGCGAGGGCGTCACAATCGAGAAGGGCGCCGTGGTCCGCGAGTCCATTATTATGAAGGGCTCCGTAATCGGTGCGGGAACGTACGTCGAGAAGGCAATCATAGCGGAAAATGTTACAATCGGTTCCGGATGCCGCATCGGTGTCGGCGAGGAGAAGCCGAACACCTGGAAACCGAATATCTATCATGAAGGCCTTGTAACGATCGGAGAGGATTCCGTAATCCCCGACGGCGTTACGGTCGGAAAGAATACCGTCATCTACGGAAAGACGGACGCTTCGGAGTATCCGAACGGAGTGCTCGAGAGCGGACAAAGTTTGGTAAAGGCAGGTGACGAAGAGTGAAGGCAATCGGTATTATTTTAGCCGGCGGAAACTCGAGCCGGATGCAGGAACTGACAAGCCGCAGAGCCATTGCCGCGATGCCTGTTGCAGGCAGCTACCGTGCGGTGGACTTTGCCCTTTCCAACATGACCAATTCGCATATCCAGAAGGTTGCCGTACTCACGCAGTACAGCTCCCGTTCGCTGCATGAGCATCTGAATTCCTCCAAATGGTGGGATTTCGGACGTAAGCAGGGCGGATTATATCTCTTCGCGCCGACGATTACGCAGGAGAACGCTTTCTGGTACCGCGGTACTGCGGATGCTTTGTATCAGAACAAGGATTTTCTGCAGAACAGCCATGAGCCGTATGTCGTCATCGCTTCCGGCGACGGCGTATACAAGCTCGATTATAATCAGGTAATTAACGCGCATATTGATACGCTCGCGGACATCACGGTCGTGACGACTGAGCTCCCCGAGGGCGTGGACAATTCCCGCTTCGGCACGGTTGTGACGGACGATGAGAACCGGATTGTGAGCTTCGAGGAGAAGCCTCTGCAGTCTTCAAACCGCATCGTTTCGACCGGTATCTACGTAATCCGCCGCCGTCTGCTTCTTGAGCTTCTTGAGAAGTCGATTAAAAACAACAACTTCGATTTCGTAAGCGGCGTTCTGACGCGCTACAAGAACCAGAAGAAGATCTGCGCGTACCGGATGGAAGGCTACTGGAGCAATATCGCGACGGTGCAGGATTACTACCGCACCAACATGGATTTCCTGAACCGCGACATCCGTGACAGCTTCTTCAAGCAGTATCCGGATATCTACTCGAAGGTGGACGATCTTCCGCCGGCCAAGTACAATCCGACCGCGGTTGTGAAGAACAGCCTGATTGCTTCCGGTACGATTGTGAACGGCGTGGTTGAAAACTCCGTAATCTTCAAGAAGGTTTATATCGGCAACAACGTCACTATCAAGAACTCCATCATCCTGAACGATGTGCAGATTCGTGACGGTGCCTACATTGAGAACTGTATCGTCGAAAGCCGCGGCACCATCCCCGAAGGAGCCCGCCGCGTCGGTGAAGGCGAAATCCTTATTGTAGACGAGAAGGTTGACAGATATTAAAGCCATGCAGAACGCCCCCGGTACGAACCGGGGGCGTTTTGTGCGGTCCGTTAAAACTGGGTATTGACAAATCGTCGTAATAACTGGTATTATGTGTACATATTTGGAACCGATGAGCAAGAAGAGTAACATCAGGAAACGGTCCAAGAGAGCCGCAGGCGGTGGGATTG
>JAGAES010000022.1 GCA_017613055.1 Lachnospiraceae bacterium
ATCGGGTCCTCAATCGTGATGATGTGACGCGCACGGGTTTTGTTGATATATGCAACGATGGAGGCCAAAGTGGTGGACTTACCGCTTCCGGTAGGACCGGTTACGAGAACAAGTCCGCGGGGCGTCTCAGCCATATCCTTGATTGCCGTCGGGAGACCCAGTTCGGCAAATGTGGGGATGTTCTGCTCGAGAAGACGGATGCTCGCGGCAAGGTTGTTTCTCTGGTGGTAGATGTTGGCACGGATTCTGCGGCCGTCCGGCAGCATTACACCGACGTCAAGGTCATTGCCTGCGTCTACGAATCTGCGCTGGTCTTCGTCGAGAATCGAGTAAATCATCTCTTTGGATTCGGCTGCGCTCGGAGCGGGCTCCAGAATACGCAGTTCCCCGAACCGTCTCAATGCGAGAGAGGTTCCGACGGTGATGTGGATATCCGAGCAATTAATGTCGGTAGCCATCTCCAACAGTTCTGAAAATGTCATGTTAGCTGCCCTCCTATATGGAATTTGCAAGTGTCTTTTTTTATTGTAGCATATTGTTTCGGAAAATGGTATAATAGTTTTGTATTTTTTCCAATTTTTTTTGAGAAAAGACCGCTATTGACCGAAAGCGTGAATTTTGGTATGGTATGGAATATGATTTGAGGGGTTTTACAGGGAGGTTTTCAGTTGGACCGAGAAGAATATGAACGGAAGAGAAAAGCATACCTCGCCATGAAACGGCGTAACCGTAAGATCCGCCGCATCGCGGTTCTGGCCGCCGGCATTCTGGTTCTGGTCTGCCTTATCGTGCTTATAAAATCGATGTTCGGTAAGAACAATTCCGGAAGCGGTGAAAATTCCCCTACGGGGGTTTCGCAGGTTACGCCCGGAGGGAAGAAGCAGAAGGGGACGGATACGCCGAGCCCTTCGCCTTCCTCAAGTCCCACGCCGACGCCTTCCCCGACGCCCAACGTGGTGAGCCTCGTTGCGGTCGGCGACAACCTGTATGACTGGGATATGCTCGAAGACGGCTATAACCGGGAGACCAAGACATTCGATTTCAGCGGCAACTACGACAACATCGCGCCTTACGCGAAGATGGCGGATTTCGCCGTAATCAATCAGGAAACTCCGCTCGGCGGGGACGGAGGCTACAACTCGTCCGGCACCGAGGTGGATTATATCAAGGAACGGAACCGCTGGGGTTCCTATCACGGCTATGCGACCTTCAATACGCCGGACGAAGTGGCAATCGAATTCATGAAGGCCGGCTTCAACGTCGTGACCTGTGCCACCAATCATACGTCCGACTACGGCATTGAGGCAGTACATGCAACGCTGAATTTCTGGAAGAAGTATCCGCAGATTACCGTACTCGGCATTCATGACAGCCAGGCATCGCAGGATACGATTACGGTTGTCGAAAAGTACGGTATCCGGATTGCGATGCTGAATTATACGTACGGACTGAATATTGATACCGCGATTAAGGCAGAGCCTTACTCGGTAGACCTTCTGACCGAGGCTAAAGTTAAGCGCGACGTCGAACTCGCGAAGACGATGTCCGATTTCGTCGTTGTATTCCCGCACTGGGGCAACGAGTACTCGCTTTCCGTTTCCGCCTATCAGAAGGACTGGACGAAGCGTTTCGCCGATTACGGCGTGGACGTGGTAATCGGGGCGCACCCGCATATATGCGAGCCGATGGAAATCGTAGACCGTGCGGACGGCGGCAAGATGGCCGTGTACTACTCACTCGGAAACTTCCTTTCGATGTTTAAAACCGCCAACTGCGAACTCGAAGGCATGGCCTATGTCGAGTTCTATAAAGACGGCGATACGAAATACGTAAAAGAAGCGACAATCATTCCGCTTGTCAACCATTTCAGCTACGACGGAAGCCGTTTCCGCTCGCGGTATAACTTTACGGTATATGCGCTGCAGGATTATACGGAAGAGCTCGCCAATGCGCACGGATGCCTCGTCGGATTCGGAAACGGTGACGGCAAGGGCTTCTCCCTTCAGAGAATGCAGCAGCTTGCCGAACAGCTGTGGGCGGGACATATCAAGACCATCGACTGGAACAGCATCAACGGAATGTCGACGCGATAAGGAGATTTGTTATGACCGGTGCGGAAATCGTAATCCGAAGTCTTCATGAGCAGGGCGTAACAACCGTGTTCGGGTATCCCGGCGCGACCAACCTCGCGCTGTATGACGCGCTGTGCCAAAGCCATGACATCCGGCATATTCTGACGGCGCACGAACAGGGCGCCTGCCACGCTGCCGACGGCTATGCGAGAGTGAGCGGGAAGCCCGGCGTCTGTATGGCGACGAGCGGCCCCGGCGCGACCAATCTCGTGACCGGCATTGCGACGGCGATGATGGACAGCGTGCCGCTTGTGGCGATTACCTGCAACGTTTCCGTGAATTCAATCGGCAAGGACAGCTTCCAGGAGGTGGACATCTTCGGGATTACCCTGCCGATTACCAAGCATAATTTCCTCGTAAAAGATATTAAAGAACTGCCCGGCGTCATGCGGCGGGCTTTTGTCATTGCGGGAAGCGGCCGGAAGGGACCGGTTCTTGTGGATATTGCGAAAGATGTGACGACAGCCGAACTGACGGAAGAGGAATACCGGGAGTGCCTTGCGGCCGAAGAAGCGCGCAAGGAGGATCATGCGCGGTATCATCTGGACCGCGGAAATGCGGAGAAGCTTTGGGAGATTCTTTCAAATGCCGAACGTCCGGTCATCCTGACCGGCGGCGGAGCGGTCGCGGCCGATGCCGAAGAGGAGATTGCCGCGCTTGCGGAATACCTCGATGCTCCGGTTTGTGAGACTTTGATGGGAAAAGGCGCCTATCCGGGCAGCGGACGGAGATATCTCGGCATGGTCGGACAGCACGGAACGAAGGCTGCCAATACGGCACTTCGCGAGTGCGACTGCGTACTGGCTCTCGGCGTACGCTTCAGCGAGCGTGTGACAGGCGGTTCGTCCGGCTTCTGTTCGCAGGCGAAGATCTGTCAGATCGATCTGGATGCCGCCGAGGTTAACAAAAACGTGTCCGTTGACGCGTGGGTGCTCGGCGACGTGAAGGAATGCATAAAGGACTATGCTTCACATTTGCCGAAACAGAACCACGAGGAGTGGATGAAGCGGATGTGCGAGTTAAGGGAGCAGGACCGCGAGGAGGGGCTTTCGCTTTTCGAACCGGGAACCGGCAACGCGCTGTGCGGAACGTATCTCGCGATGCTGATTGATCGGATCACGGCCGGAAACGCCATTCTTTCTACAGATGTAGGCCAGCATCAAATGTGGATGGCACGCAATTACCGGGTGACCAAGCCGCATCGTTTTCTGACGTCCGGCGGACTCGGCACGATGGGCTACGGACTGCCTGCGGCAATCGGCGCGGCGCTCGCAAATCCGGGTGAAAAGGTCATCAACGTGACCGGCGACGGATGCTTTCGGATGAATATGAACGAACTGACGACGGTGGCAAGATACCGCCTGCCGGTTATCGATATTGTGTTTGACAATCACGCGCTCGGGCTTGTGCACCAGTGGCAGCATATGTTCTGTAAGGACCGGTTCTATGAGACGGAGCTTCCTTCCGGACCGGATTACGTAAGGATTTCGGAGGCGGTCGGAATTCCCGCTTACCGCGTCCGGACCAAGGCGGAGGCCGAGAAGGTGTTCCGGAGCGTGTTCGCACTCGGCGGGCCGGCGGTGATTGTATGTGAACTCGGCTTGGAAGACAGCCTTTGGACTTCCGGCGCTGTCGGAAGAAGAGAATGATGAGAGGGTGACTGACGATGAGGAAAAGAACACACATCTGTTATCTGCTGATTGCGGTTCTTGTGCTTTCGGCCGTATTGTCCGGCTGTAAGGAAAAGGAAGAAACCGCCAAAGGAAAGACAAGGGAGATCGGTTCGAAGCCTACGGGAGAGGTGACGGGTACGCCGGAACCGACCGCGGATCCGACTGCGACGCCGACCGCAACGCCGACCGCGGCGCCGAAGGACGTGGATATTCCCGAGGAATACTACGGCATGTGGTTTGAGTATTCTGCGGAGGGACTTGAGGCATCGTCTGACAATATCGATGACCCGTCCCGTGACGAGAGAATGGAGATTTACGAGAAAGGACTTTCCCTTACCCTGTCATTTGACCGGATTAACGAAGCCGTGGATTCGGATGACTTCGTGCTCCGCACGGATTTTACGGAGGAGGAGCGGGAATTCTACCGGAACATGGGGTACGGCATGGAAACCTATCTGGACCATCTGACGGACCCGGAGAACGGCCACTTCATTTATTCCGGCACGAATGAGAATCATTACGGCGCTTTATTCATTGTCAATCTGCAGCCGGACGGTTCTCTGAGAACGATTTATGCTTATGTGGATGACAACGGCACATTTCCCGTTATGACGGAAAGCGTCTATAAGCGGGAGCCGCTTTTCCCGATGGGAACTTATTACGAAGACTACCTCGGCATCTGGTATTGCAGAACCTTCGCACATTATTACGAGGATGCATTTGAGGCGTCCGATGAGGATCCGATTGATTACCGCATCTGGGTCTGCAACGACGGAACGGCTCATATTATCGATACCTGGGGCGATGAGAGGCAGAACTTCGGTATCTATAATTACACGGTGTGCC
>JAGAES010000023.1 GCA_017613055.1 Lachnospiraceae bacterium
GCGGGCGTATGTCTTAAGAACGGCGGCTTCGTCCAGGTTGCTTACGATGCCGAGCGTTTCCAGCGCGACATCGACCACCAGGTCATCGGCGCGACACGCAACCGGCATGTCGGCGAGAACGGCAGCATCATTATCGCGGACGAGAACTGGAACATCGTCAGCGACCGGAACCACAATGAAGGAAGCAATCTTTATGTGACCGGCATCTGGATTGACCGGCCGACCATGCCCGAGAACAGGGTGTTCGTATCGGAGGTTTACGGGGAGACTTGCTCGTGCATGTATGTTTTCACCGAAGGCTACTACATCGTGGCCGTTCTTCCCGAGAATGAAATCCTGCTACAGCGGGATACTTCGGTTCTTCTGACTGCGGCGCTTGAAGTTCTTGTCTTTCTGGCGCTCTTCGTGATGATCTTTCTTCTCGTGCACACGCTTGTCGTCAATAACATCAACCGTGTAAACTCTTCGCTTTCGAAGATTACAAGCGGAAATCTCGAGGAAACGGTCGACGTCCGTTCGAATACGGAGTTTGCCTCGCTTTCCGACGATATCAACGCAACCGTAAGCACATTAAAGCAATATATTGCCGCGGCAGCCGCCCGGATTGATCAGGAGCTGGCTTTCGCAAAGAACATCCAGCAGTCCGCGCTTCCGTCCGTCTTTCCGCCTTACCCGGAGCGCACGGATTTCAGCCTGTACGCGACGATGGATGCTGCGAAGGAAATCGGGGGCGATTTCTACGATTTCTATTTTCTTGACGAGAACCGCCTGGCATTTCTCGTCGCGGACGTGTCCGGCAAAGGAATTCCCGCCGCCATGTTCATGATGACCGGCAAAACCGTAATCCGCGATTATGCCGAGCGAGGCGACGCGCCCGAAGACGTTTTTCAGGGCGCGAACGGAAAGCTCTGCGAAGGCAACGACGCCGAGATGTTCATCACCGCGTGGATGGGCTTTCTTAACACCGATACCGGTCTCGTCCGTTTCGTCAACGCAGGCCACAACCCGCCGGTACGGATTCGTGACGGGCATGCGGAATTCATCACCCAGAAGGTTAATCTCGCGCTTGCGGCGATGGAAGGCGTTCCGTACCGCGTGCAGACGCTAACGTTAAAGCCCGGCGACCTGCTCTTCCTTTACACCGACGGTGTCACGGAAGCAGCCGATACGGCCGAAGCGCTCTTCGGAAACGACCGTCTGCTTTCGGTGCTCTCACAGCCTTTCGGAAGCGGCGAGGAAGCCTGCAGGAAGGTTTGCGAAAGTGTGAAGAAGGCTGTTTCGGACTTCTCCGAAGGAGCTCCGCAATTCGATGACATCACGATGCTCTGCCTGTATTATTCCGGCGCGGATCCGGACTCCGATATCCGCACCCTGACCGTTCCCGCACGGGACGATTCGCTTCCCGAGGTTCTTTCCTTCCTGGGAGGATTACTGGATGCCGCGGGATGCTCCGAACATTCGCTGCAGCAGATTTCCGTCGCGGCCGAGGAGGTCTTCGTCAACATCGCGCACTACGCGTACGGCGACGGACAAGGCGATGCTGCCGTCACCTTCCGGACCGAGGGCGGCAGCGCGGTAATCGAATTCCGCGACCGCGGGCAGGCGTTCAATCCGCTTACAGCGGGCGACCCGGATATTACGCTTTCCTCGGAGCAGCGCCGTGTCGGCGGCCTCGGCATCTTCCTCGTGAAGAAAACGATGGACGACGTAGCCTACCGCCGCGAGAACGGCGAGAATATTCTGACGATACGAAAGAGTCTGTAATCTTTTATGAAACGAACCAACGGAAAATGTTACCGCCTCCTCACTGCGCTTCTCGTGTTGTTCCTTCCGCTTCTTCTCGGCGGGTGCCGGTCTCGGTGGAAGGAAAACCCCGTTACCGACGTCTCGGACCTTGAGGGCCGGCGTATCGGCGTCGGAATTGCCTGCGACACGGACTACGCGCTGACCGGAAGGAAGGACCTGAGGCTTGTCCGTTACGACGAGCTTTCCGGCATTCTTCTTGCGCTTCAATACGACAAGGTCGACGTGATGGCGCTGGATGAACTGCTGTGGAAGTTCACTTCCTCAAGGCATGAAGGGCTCCGGCTTGTCACACCGGCGTTTGCGTCTTCCGGTTATACCATCTATTTCCGAAGTGATTTGAAGGACCTGCGTGACGAATTCAACGATTTTCTGACACGCTACAAGGCGTCCGACGAGTACCGCTCGTTTCTTGCCCGTCTCGACGCTTTCGACGGAAAGAACTATAACGGCCCGGACATCCCGCTGACGGGCACCGGAAGGGTGCTCCGCGTTGCGATAGACGCAAGTGCGTTCCCGCGCTCCTTCCCGGAAGCGGACACCGGCATGCCGTCCGGATACGACCTGGAAGCGCTGAAGCTGTTCGCCAACGAACACGACTACCGCCTCGAATTCACGGTTTCCGGTTATGACGATATGATTTACGGACTGCAGGGCGGCATCTATGATATATCCGCAGGGTTTCTCAGTGATTTAAGAAAAGCCGATTCGCTCGCGTCTTATCTGTGCACCTGCGATTCCCTGTATGAGACACCGTTATACTTTATCGAAAAGACACAGCCCGACATTACCGTTATCGGGCAATAATACATTCCATTGGAGGAAAGCCTGCGGATGGACGCGTTACGGCACAAACTGTACATCACATTTATCGAAGATGACCACTATCTCTTCTTTTTGAGCGGTCTTTGTACAACGCTCCTTCTGACGTTCGCGAGCTTTCTGCTCGGTACGGCTTTCGGAATCGCACTCTGCGCCGCGCTTCGCTCGAAACGCCCCGCGGTGCAAAAGTTTGCCGGCTTCATCCAGAAGTTTTTCATGGAGTTTCCGACAATGGTTCTTCTGATGGTGCTGATTTATGTTGTCTTCGGACACAGCTCGCTTCCGGTCCTTCTGATTGTCATCCTCGGTCTTACGCTGAAGGCAGGTACGTACCTTTCGGAAGTCTTCAGCTCCGCGCTCGACACGATTTCCTCCGGCGAGACGGAAGCCGCGCGTACGCTCGGAATGACGCGCTGGCAGGCGTTCCGCTATGTCGTTCTGCCGCAGACCGTCAAGGCGGCTCTCCCGCTTTACGAAAACCAGTGTACGGATACGCTTGAAGAAACCTCCATCGTCGGTTATCTGGCCGTCGTCGACCTGACGCGTGCCTCGGAAATTGTCTCGAGCCGGACGATGGATGCTTTCATCGGGCTTTTCACCATCGCTGTCCTCTATTTCGTCATCGGAGCAGTCGTAAGACGCCTTATAAGACGCCTGCTGACTCCGTCGCGGAAGGGAGGTGAGGCGGCATGATCCGTATCCGGAACCTCAGCAAACAATTCGACGGAAAACTCATCTGGAAGGATATTAACCTCGACATCGAAAGAGGCGAAACCGTCGTAATCATCGGCGGAAGCGGCGGCGGCAAGAGCACGCTTCTGCGCTGCATCAACCGCCTTGCGGAACCCGACTCCGGCGAGATTCTCATTGACGGCGTCAACATTCTCGCCCCCGGCACCGATATCAATGCGGTTCGTCGAAAGATGGGTATGGTTTACCAGCATTTCAATCTCTTCTCGCACCTTACCGTTCTCGAAAACATCATCCTTGCGCCGATGAAGGTTGCGGGAATGCGCCGTGAGGATGCGGTTAAAGAAGCCCGGCAGCTGCTTGCCCGCGTCGGCATGTCCGGCCGGGATGATTCGATGCCTTCGGAACTGTCCGGAGGCCAGAAGCAGCGTGTCGCAATTGCGCGGACGCTTGCCATGCACCCCGAAATCATCCTGTTCGACGAGCCGACAAGCGCGCTTGACCCGACGATGGTGGAGGAGGTCCTGTCCGTCATCCTCTCGCTTTCCGAAGACGGCATCACAAGCGTGATTGTCACGCACGATCTGAACTTTGCAAGGAAGGTCGCGAGCCGTGTCGTATTTCTCGCGGATCAGGGCATCTGTGAGGAAGGCACGCCCGAGCAGGTTTTCGACCGCCCCGCCAACATACAGACGCAGCGCTTCCTGTTCCGCTCGCGCGTTTACGAGAAGGAACTGACGCCGGAAACGCTCGATCTCTATGCGCTTGCGAGCGAACTGCGCGCGTTTCTCAGACGTTTTGAATATGAAAAAAAGCAGGAAAAATTCCTGCCCGTTCTGTGTGATGAATTGTTATATCCGATCTTAAAGCACCCCGATCTTCCCGCGAAAAGCGCCGTTCTCCGCCTTCTCGGCAGTGAGACGAGCACGCGCCACACACTGTTCATCCGCTTCCGCGGAATCGCCTGCGACCCGCTCTCGGAGCCGTACCTCGACGAGCTGAACCTGACCATTCTTAACAACTACGCAGAGTTTATCTTCTCCGGTCTGAAGGAAGATACCTGGGAAGTCTGCATCCAATTATAAATCCGCAGAATCAGCAAGGGGCCGCCGCAACGGATGCGACAGCCCCTTTGTTTTTTTATGTCTCTTTTACGAGGTTCTGAATCCAGACGCCCTTCTTAACCAGGATGAAACCGATTAAGCATTTAATCAGGTCCGTAAGCTGCACGCAAAGATAAATCATTACGACCGGAAGCACCGTGTAGGTGCAGATCAGCATCGCAAACGGCACGCTGATGCACCACAGGAACACGCTGTCAAACAGAAACGTGACGAACGTCTTGCCGCCGGTACGAAGCGTAAAGTAGGCCGCATGCATGAACGCGTAAATCGGCAGGCATGCAGCGCCGATCCGGATGAATCCTGCTGCCAGCTTCCTAACGCTGTCGGTCGTTTCGTAAAGCATCGGGAACAGCGGCGCAAGTGCGAAAAGTATCGCGCCGAGCACGGCAGAGGATGCGACGGAGAAAGCGATGAGCTTCGTATCCGTGTCCCGTGCTTCACTAAGTTTGCCTGCGCCGAGCAGCTGTCCGACCATAATCGCGACGGCGCTTCCCATTGCGATAAATACGACGCCGAACAGGTTCGTGATTGTCGAAGAAATATTCATTCCGGCTACCGCGTCAAGACCGCGTCTTGAGTAACACTGGTTCAGAACCGCCATGCCGCACGACCAGAGTATTTCGTTCGCCATCAAAGGAAAACCCTTCGCGGCGATACTGAACACGAGCCTCTCGGGAATCCATAAGGACGCGTAAAGCCCCTTTGCGAACGCCATGCGGATTGTATGCGTATGCGTCCAGATAATTACGATGAGCGCCTGAACAAAGCGGCTTATGACCGTTGCGAGCGCCGCACCGGACACGCCGAGTTTCGGAGCGCCGAACTTTCCGAAGATCAGCACGTAGTTGAGCCCGAGGTTGACGCACACGGCAATCAGTCCGGCAATCATCGGAATCCTCGTCTCGCCGCATTCGCGGAGCGTGCTTGCGTAGACCTCCTCGATTGCGAACGGGATTAATCCGATCAGCATGATTACGAGGTATTCGCGGCCGTACTTCATCACCAGATCGGGCGACTGTACGGAATCCGCCGAGTCATGCAGGTAAAGACGAAGGAGCGGGTCACATTTGAGGTAAAGCACCGTAATGCCTGCCGCTATGATCAAAATGCCGATATACAGCTTAAAGCGGAACGCGTGGCGGACGCCCTCGTGGTCTCCTTTGCCGTAGAACTGCGCGGCATAAATGCCCGGGCCGGACAGCGCGCCGAACAAAGCAAGATACAGCACGAACATCAGCTGGTTCACGATTGCCACACCGGACATCGGCTCCGTGCCGACCTGTCCGATCATGATATTATCGAGCAGGCTGACAAAATTAGAGATGCCGTTCTGAATCATAATCGGCACCGCTACGGTCAGCACTCTTCTGTAAAACTTCTTATCTCCGATAAACTTACTCACAAAAAACCTCTTATAAACAAAAAAAGACTCCGCCGGCCGCAGAAAGCGGCCGACGTGCGAATATGCTATGCGTCGCGGTAATTCTTCTTAAGACGGCTTACCGTCTCATCAAACAGCCACCAGAAGCCGCCGTCCTCGTCCGGCGTCTCCTCTTCCTTGTCTTTGAGTTCCATCAGGCGGAGCACATTGATATATTCCGGCGAATACTCGCGGTTCTCCTCGAGGAAATAGAACTGATTCTCGATAATCCGCATCACCTCGGATTCTTCCGAGTACTTCGCCAGCTCATTCTGGAACTCCTGTTCCATCCCGCCGATCTTCAGCGAATAGAGATACTGACAAAGGCTCTCCTTCATCGAGCCCTTCTGGTAGGCAATCAGGAAATACTTCGCGGCATTCTTAAACATGCCGTTCTTCGCAAGAAGCACGGCCATATTGTGGTAGGCCTTAGCCTGATCCTCATCGGGAACATAGACGAAATCCCGGTCATCCAGAAGATTTCGGTACTCAAGCATTGCCTCGCGGGTCTTCCCGTAGCGCAGGAATGCGTCCGCATGACGCTTCTTCCGTTCAATCGGAAGCATATCGAAGTAAACATCGATATCCGCGATCAGTTTATTGATTTCATCCTCGGTATAATAGTCGGTGCTGCAGAAGATGGACACAACGAGATCCTTGATGCCGGCGCTGTGATCCATGAGCTGCTGCAGGAAATCCGCCCGTTCCGTCATGCCGAGCTGGTCCCGGATCCACGGCACAAGCTGGCGCTCCGAAAGGTCTTCCTCGAGCGTTTCAATGTTATGGTAGAGGTAATAACACAGCTCTTCCATCGTATAGACCTTCGTGCCGGTGGACTGGAAGAAATACGGTTCTTTCGCTTTATTTCCGATACAGAATATCAGTCTTCCCATGACTGCGTTACCTCCTTCCCATAATAGTTACGCTTTCCGCGTCAAATGTTAACGATCTTCTCCCATACCCGGTAGGTGTTCGGATAGAACTGACCGAACCCGAGGTCCTTAATGGTAATCACTGCCGTCTCGCGGTCCAGACAGCGGATTCCGATTGAAACACGCGTTGTCTTGTTCTCGCGTCCGTGCAGGTTCTTCAGATTCACCACGACATGCTGGGAATCCTTCTTAACGGTATGATAAATCGTAAAGTATACTTCTTCGGTGTCATCCAGAATTCCGACCGTCTTCGCATTTACCTCGCTCCAGCGCGTACCTGCGCGAACCATCGGATAATCGGCAATCTGATTGTCCTTGAACATCCGGATGGCAATCGTGGAACGAATCATGTCCTCGGTCAGGAACAGAAAGTCCTGCATCTCCTCGGCATGCTCATAAAGCCCGAAATATGCGGCTCCCTTCGCGTACAGGTTCATGCCCTTGAACACGCGGCGTCCGGCACAGAGCGATTTCAGCACGTCATCGGACCAGTTTCCTTCAAAGCCCTTGCCGGTCACGTAAATCGTGGACAGAATCTGGCGGTACAGCATCTTATCGGTGATGGTGCGGAAACAGTATGCGAGCTGGTTGTCCGGCATCGTCTCGAGCATGTTCTGATCAAGAAGGCTCGAAAGATCGGTAATCTGCGCCGTAACGGTAATCGGTGCAACCTTCTTCGCGGTGGAGAGCTGCGTGTAGCTCAGCCCGTTCTCGTTATAATCGAACAGGCCGATATCATTGACCCAGAGTTCCTTCTTCTGGCATACCGCGTAGAACATGAAGTTCTGCAGATGGCTCCGCACGCGGATGCTTTCCTTGCGGATTCCGGTCGTTTCCATCGCCTCGGCGACAATCTGCATGACTTTGTCGCTCGGGTCGCGCATCGAGATGACAACGCATTCCACATTATCGAGGGAATACTTCTGGCGGAGCACGGCCATAATCTTACGGAAGAACCGCTCTAACAGGTTAAACGGCGTATACTCGGCCTCGTTGATGAAGACCGATTCATCCCGTTCCGCTTTTCCGAGCAGGTCATCGATGAAAAAGCCCGCATTCCGGTTCTTGCAGCGCACGGCTTCCTCGCCGAACAGCCAGTCCCCGCTGTCATTCCGCACGCACAAAACGGTCGGAATCAGGAACTGTCCGCTGGCAGACGAAACGCTGACGGATTCCGGCTCTTCCCCGTCACGGCTGACCGCAATCTGTGTGGTTTCCGGCGACAGGTCAAATCCTACGACAATCGGCTTTCCTTCCGGCATAGCAGATTCTCCTCCTAATACTGATTAATCCATAATCTCATGGAACAATTGCGAAATCGCAAATTCATCCTTGATGTAGCGGTCCAGAAGCTCAAGCGCCTTCTCGCGGTCACCCTCCTTCTCGGAAGCGATGATGCGGTTAATCTGCGCAAAACGGCTTGTGGACTCGTTGCTCTTTTCGAGCGCCCCGTACAGGGTTGTCTTGTCGGAGATCACGCTCTCCTCAGCAGACTCATCCGAGATGACGTACTCAATCGTCTCTCCGTAGAAAAGCACCAGTTCCTTTACGAAGATACCGTAACAGATGTCGCGCATCGGAACGTCCCGCTGCTGGCGCTTGCCGGCCACACGGTACGAATAGTGAAGCGTCACGCGGTGCTTCGGATTCGTGCGGTATTCGATGAGACGCTTATCCTCAAGGCTCTCGGGAAGCGGGAAATACTTGCTGAGCCGCAGGAATTCCGGAAGCACTTTGCCGCGCGATTCCATCCTTGTCAGCCAGTACTCCGCGAAGTCGCGGTCCTCGGTCGAGAGATCTTCGGCTTCGGAACAGAGCTTTAAAAGAGCCAGGATACAGATATCGTATTCATCCAGGTTCGTGTCCTTTTTCATGATAGCGACCGTCTCCTCGGAGATCGGCGTATCGGAAATCAGATACTTATAGGCCACGTAAGTCATATAGGCCTTGCACAGCTGGCGGTTTCCGAGCGGATTGTAATACTTGCGGAACACCGCGTCTCCGTACGGCAGGTATGCTTCCGTGAAAAGAATCTGCGCCAGCAGACGCTCATCCATCTTCGCGGTATCAATCTGCCGGTCGGTCGCCTCCTGCCACAGGTTGAACATATCAACGGTACGGCCCTGATAGTTTTCAAGAAGCGTCACAAAGAACTTCGGATTCCGTCTTCCCTGAAGGAAGATGTAATACATCATATCCGTCATGAAAACGGCGTTCTCCGTCAGAAGGTCCTTGGGAATCTCCGCGCAGAAGCGTTCCAGATAACGGATGTCCACCGAGCGGTAACCGTATGCCTGCAGAAGCTCCAGGGCTTTACGGAACGAGTTTCGGTTGATCAGCATGCCGATCATCTTTCCGCGCTGCTTCTCGGGCACGAGCGCCCAGTTTACGGAATTGAACATCGAATCCAGACGGGAATCCTCGAGGCTGTCGTAAAAATGCAGAATCAAAGCACGGTTCAGCTCATCGGCGAACACGGCCCGAAGCCCCGGAATCCGGGATGCCTTCTTACGAAGTTCGACGGAATGGGCGTCCGTCTTCTTCTCCTTCAAAGCCTTCTCGGCGAGGAAGAGAAGAATCTTATCGCTTCCCGGATTGCGCTGGTACGCTTCCTGGAAGCAGTCCTCCGCGTGCATCAGTTTCACATCCTCATACGGGATACCGTGGAGGTAGCGGTTGTATTTCTCGTCCATGAGCGCAATCGTCGCGTGTTCGGTGTAGATATCCACCTGTGCAACGCCGCCGACGAACGGAACAATCACTTCCTGCTCAAACTCGCGGTGCGCAACACAGACATAGCGGATACCGGGCGCGCTGCAGCGGATCTCATGGCGGAACGCGATGCCCTCAAGCCCGTTTAGGAACTCGCCGCGGACCTGCTCGTCGTTCATGCACTCGTTATAGAGAATCGTTAAGAACGGGTCGTTTTTCTGCTCCCGCATCTCATTGATTGCATATTCGTAAATCTTGTTCCGGTAGCTCTCGTACGCTTCCTTGTTGCTGTCCTTATGCGTCACGATGTTCGCGTAAAGATACGAAAGGCGCCGGTCATGAAGCTTGCTGTTATAGGCAAAATATGTCAGAACGGCGGGTTCGAGCACTTCGTCGACATCGCTGCTTTTCGTGTACATATAGTACTCGTAAAGCTCGGAGATACGCAGCTGCTCCTCTACGCCCTTCCGGTACCAGACGGCATATACGGGATCCTTCTTCTTCGCGCGGATCAGCATCTGGCAAAGCGCGGAAAGCGCTTCCTTCAGCTGGAACCGGCGGTAGATCCATGTCAGAACAAGATAGTAGATATCCTTGTACTCGCGGAAGCGTTCCGCAAGATACGAAAACTGCAAGGCCGCCTCGCGCTCCAGATAATTATGCCTTACGGCAAATACCATAGTCTGTACTTCGAACATTCCCGGCTCGTGTAAAAGCGTCGGCTCCGCATTCAGAAGTGCGGCCGCTTCGGCGAACAGAATCGGCGAACGGTTTCCGTCGTCGTACATACCGCGGAGTTCGTCGAGTTTCAGCCGGCGGTTCTTCGCGTACCGGGGATCCAGTTCGAGAAGAAGCATTGCCGGAACGAATCTTCCGTCCTCTTCGCTGCAGAGCACATAGAGGTTCTCCATCAGCGTTCCCTTGCGGGACGGATCGTGCTCCGCCTGCAGGTAAAGGAATGCCGCTTTCGTAATCGTTCCGCCTTCGTTCCATTCTTCGTCCGACAGCGCGCGGAGTTTCGCTCCCGCGGCACTCTCACGGCCCGCCAGGCGGTCCAGATGCACGCGGTACAGGCGCATTCCCACTGAGGGTTCCACGCCCTCCGAAGAGAGCTTCTCAAGAAGGCTTTCCGCCTCCGCCACATATCGTCCGACCGAAATCTGATTCATGCGGAACGAAAGGAAGTTTTCATATAAACGTCCGAACGTTTCTCTGCGCTCATGCCGCCGGATCATCGCCTCCGGATTCGGGATCGGCTTATCGCAGGAAACGGTAACATCCAGTTTCTGGTTCTGCGCTTCGATGGAAATCGTCGCGGTACTGCTTCCGTATCCGATTTTCTCCGCGATAAATGAGAACGAGATATCGCAGCGGTTCTCACGGAAGCTTTCCATCGAAATCTGCTCGCGGTCCACAACAAGGAACTCTGCCGAGGAGGTCACGCGGGCGTTGACATAGCCCCAGTTGCTCTTCGTGAGGTATACTCTGCCGGTAACCCTGGAGCCGGTAATCGTAAACTCCATGTGGTCCGTGTCCGTCTGGAGCGTGACGCCCATCTTCTTGCCCGTGGCAACAAGGAATTCCTCCATCGCGCGGTCGCTTGCGTGGCTCTTTCTGAGGAATTCGAGAAGAAATACATTCTGCGGTTCATAGTACTGAAGAAACGGCAGAAACGCCGGATCATTGAAGAGACGGAGCGCCTCATCCCAGTGATATCTCGCAAGCGAAACAAACCGGCTCATATCGGCTATGGTTCCCTCGGAGGAAATCAGGGCGGGCTCACTGACCGTAATCTTGTAAGGAAGCGAGATTTCACCGCAATCCGTAATGAACGTAATCTCTCCGGAGATGTCTTCACGGTTCGTGATATACTCTCCGCGGATTACATACTCGACGGTATTGTTCACGCCGACGAACTGCGGCGTGGTGATTTCCATAATACGGTTATCCGAGCAGACGATACCCTTCATGGAAACGCCGGTTGAATTCGTGATTCCGATTCTTCCGGTCTGCCTCCTCCACATCTCCGCCGAAAGAACGAGCTTCTCTTTGGACAGAATGATTCTGGGAAGTTCGTACTCAATAATCCCGCGGGAAATCTTGCCGATCTTCTCCTTCATGAGAGCCCTCCTTCTTTCGGATTTCGGATGCGGTATCAAAGGATATACGCATACACAGTTATTGTAGCACAAAGCGTCTCATTTGTCACGAAAAAAAGGCAGCCCCGCCGATTCTTCATCGGAAGGCTGCCGTGGTGTTTCAATAAGGGCAATTCTTATGCCAGTTTTGCCTTTGCGGTATCGCAAAGCTTGGTGAATCCCTCTGCGTCATTGATGGCCATCTCGGAGAGCATCTTGCGGTTGATCGTAACATCCGCAAGCTTCAAGCCGTACATGAACTTGCTGTAGGAAAGGCCGTTCATTCTGCATGCTGCATTGATACGGGCAATCCAAAGGACACGCATCTCTCTCTTTCTCTGCTTACGTCCGGCAAACGCGGAGGTAAGGGCACGCATTACCGACTGCTTCGCGATACGATACTGCTTGGAACGCGCTCCGCGGTAACCCTTTGCCAGCTTCAATACTCTGTTATGTTTCTTCTTGGCGTTTAAGCCGCCTTTAATTCTTGCCATGATATTCGTCCTCCTTCGACCGTCTTACAGATAGGGTAAGATTTTCTTCATATTTCTTTCGCTGGCATGATCAACCGTAGTCGCATGTCGCAGATTTCTCTTCATCTTGGTAGACTTCTTGGTAAGAATGTGCTGCTTTCCGGCCTTCATTCTCTTCAGCTTGCCGGTTCCCGTTTTCGTAAACCGCTTTGCAGCAGAGCTGTTTGATTTCATCTTAGGCATAATAATGTCCTCCTTAATAAAACTTCTTTCTGTCTGTTATTTTCTTTCCGCCAGGATGACGACCAGATTACGGCCTTCCATCTTGGGTGGTTTGTCGATTGTCGCAACATCCTCAAGCTTCTGGCAGAAGGAAAGAACGATATCCATGCCGGCCTGCTGATGTGCCATCTCCCGTCCGCGGAAACGAAGTTCCACCTTAACTTTATTCCCTTTCGCAATGAATTTACGAGCCTGACCCGCCTTCGTATTCATATCATTGTCGGCAATGCCGGGGGTAAGCTGAATCTCCTTAATTTCCGTGGTCTTCTGTTTCTTGCGGTTTTCTTTCTCCTTGCGAAGCTGTTCGTAGCGGAATTTGCTGTAATCGATAATTCTGCATACCGGCGGCTCTGCGTTCGGAGCAATCTTAACCAGATCCAGATTCGCCTCCTGGGCGATCTTCTGTGCGTCCTTGCTCGGCATCACGCCAAGCTGTTCCCCATGCTCACCGATCAGACGGATTTCCTTATCTCTGATCTGCTCGTTAATCATGTAATCGCTGATAAAACAACACCTCCTCCAGGGAATACGTACACTTTCTCAAAAAGAAAAAGCGGATATAAGTATCCGCTCTCATAAATCATCCTTTTCGTCGAAAAAGGATAAAATATAGGGACCTCTTCGCGCAATTGCTTGAGGTGAGAGCGGTTACTCTGCTTCGGCTGTAACAATACAGCATAATGGATAATAGCATCTCCCGGGACAAATGTCAACTCATTTTTTCGGAATTCTTGCCTCTTTCTTATCGTATTCTATCTGCTCGTCTTCCGTCAGAAGCTCTTTCGGGACAACGAACGGCGCATACTCATATTCGGTGATATACAGTTCTTCCTTAGACCCGTATCTGAAACGAAGCGTTTCCTTCAGTTTGTTTCCGTATTCGTCGAACTCGTTCTCCGTAAGGGAACTGAGTTCCCCGTCCTCATAGACTTCCTCGCGGGTCATATTCCCGTCATCGTCGAACTGTTTCTTTACAAGGTTCGCGTAGCTGCCGTCCGTCTCGGCTTCATAGATTTCAATATCCCTGCCGTATGCGTCATAGGTCCACACCTTCGTAGCGCTGACGGAACCGTCGGAACTGTATGAGATTTCCTTCGTGATTCTTCCTGCAGTGTCATACTCCATCGCTGTCACAAGATACTTCGAGCCGTCATGGCGGAACAGATTGATCTGATAAGGTTCGCCCGCCGCATTGTAAAGGAGCTCACGGTCCTTTTCCCCGTTCCAGTACTCCGTCTTTACGGACTCGCCGTTCTCGAAATAGCGGTATTCGTTATATGTGGACATTGAGTTGCTGTCATCCTGCCACGATTCGCTTAACAGGAATCCGTTAACATAGTCCCACTCCTCGAGCGAAAGGCGGATTTCCCCTCCCGGATAATCCATATCGCCGAAACCGTCCTCATCCGTATCGTACGAAACGCATTCAAAGGTCTCTTTCCGGATCAGCTCGCCGAACGCGCTGTATTGATTGTCATAACGGGTATGAATCGTTTTTTCGTAGATATCCTTATAATTCCCGTGCCCGTCGTACTCGTAACGGGTCTTGCTTTCATATGCGCTTCCGTCCGGGGACGTTCTGGTTTCCTTACACACAGTCATCCTGCGGTTCGCATCATACTGTTTCTCTGTGATTTCCGTATAGTTGGTCACGAATTTGAGCTCGGAGTATACGCAGTTCCCGGCTTCGTCATACTGTTTCGTGAATTCCGAAGACTTTCCCGATTCCGTGTATTCCGTTCGTTTCGTCTCCTGCCAGATTTTCACATATCCTTCGGGAATTTCCTCCGAAGGCTCCTCGGTCGGCGTCGGTTCCGAGACGGTTTCCGTCACAGTAGGCGTATCCTCAGTCTTTTTCTTATCCGCTACGGGTCCTTTCTTACGAAAGATTCCCGCCAAAAGGAGAATCTCCGCCGCTAACGCCGCGACGCAGAGAATCCCTATAACCGTAATGATTGTTCTTCCGGAAAGTCCCCCGGCTTTCCCCGGTTTCTTACTGCTCATTCAAAATATCCTTTTCGTCATTGGTCAGATTCTTAAACAAAACACCGCTTTCTGCGGTAAGCCGCACGGTGAACGTTCCGTTTTGCGGAAATACGATGACCGCGTCGGGCCAGTAACCGGCCTGATCGGTCTTCATGATCCGGACCATCTTGTGCGCGTCCGTGACGCCGCATTTCCATGCGGGAATCGTTATCTCGCGGTCTTCCGGATTGTTGTTGATTGCGACAATCACCGCGGAGTCGATGTTAAACCGTGCATAGCAGAGCACGCCGTGTTCGGCGGTCAGAAGCATCAGTGAACCGGTCCGCAGAGCCGGATAATTCTTGTGAATCCGTATCATTTCGCGGTGGAAACCGAGCATCTCGTAATCCTCGCTGCCCCATGGGTAGGTTCGGCGGTTATCCGGGTCGGTCCAGCCGACCTGCCCCGCTTCGTCCCCGTAATACACGGTCGGCGCCCCGGGCCACGTCATCTGAATCAGGACGGCCTCTCGCATGACGGCGCGGTTTACGCCCTGCCCCGCCATCTCCGGTCCGAGAATCGCGGTTCTTCCGGACATGCGGTTGGTACGCGTCAGGAAGCGCGAGTGGTCATGGTTTGAGAGTTCGTTCATCGCGGCATACAGCGAGCCCGTCTCAAACTTCAGCATATTGTTCCGCATTGCTTCGACAAATGCCACGTCGTTGTTTAGCATATCCTCGCGGAACTCATCGCTGTGCTTTTCCATGCCGGTCAAAAACCATGTGACGGGCTCCATAAAGGCATCGTAATTCATGACGGTGTCCCATTCGTCGCCGCACAGCCATTCCGCCGGGTCGCCGTAATGCTCGGCGAGGATCAGTGCGTCGGGGTTTGCATTTTTCACACCGGTGCGGAAGCGTTTCCAGAAACGGTGATTAAACGCTCTGCTGTGCCCGAGATCCGCGCCGACGTCGAGACGCCAGCCGTCGATGCCGTACGGGTAGGAAACCCATTTCTCGGCAATCCGGAGAATTTCGTCGCAAAGCTCCGGCGACTTCTCATAATTGAGCTTCGGGAGCGTCGCATGATTCCACCAGCCCTCGTAGGTGTCGTTGTCCGGCCATGCATCTTCACGGAATGAAAAGTAATTCCGGTAAGGGCTGTCGGCGGAGTGATACGCGCCGGAAGCAAATCCTTCGGCATTCTCGTAGATGCCTTCGCGGTCGATCCATTTATTGAAAGAACCGCAATGGTTGAAGACGCCGTCCAGAATAATCCGCATGCCGCGTTTATGAATCTCCGAAACGAAATCCGCAAAGAACTCGTTACTCTTGGCGAGATTCTCCGAATCCGTAACGCGCGCGATGTAGCGGTATGCATGACGGTTATCCGTGTCGCCCTCCGCAAGCACGCGCGGGTCGTCATGGACGATTACGCCATAGTGCGGATCGACATGGTCATAATCCTGAATGTCGTATTTATGATTGGAAGGCGAGACGAAGATCGGGTTCAGATAAAGCACCTCCACACCCAGATCCTGCAGGTAATCGAGCTTCTTGAGAATTCCCTTCAGATCGCCGCCGTAGAACATTCCGACATCGTTGGCGTCCGGATACCGGTTCCAGTCCGTAACATCGGAAACATAATTGTCAATATAGTAATACTCGCGGTCCGTTACGGAGTTCTCAACATCCCCGTTACAGAAGCGGTCCACGAAAATCTGATACATGACGGCACCCTTTGCCCACTCGGGCGTCCGGAAGCCGGGCGTGATGCGGAAATCGCCCTTCGGGTCATATTCCGTGCTAAGGCCCGAACGGTTATAGTAGAAATCCCCTTCCGGCGTCTCCACCAGGAAACCGTAGAAGATCTGCCGTTCTTTGATTGCAATATCCGCCTCGTAAAGCGAGAAGAGGATATGCGTCCGGAACAGGCGCATCGGAATTCTCTGCCCTTCGTATAAAACAAATGACCGGAAGCCTTCCGCGTTCGGCATTCTGAGCCGCACCGTAACCGTGCTGTTCCGTTCGGGTTCGCACGGACTGCGGAACAGTTCGGTTCCGTCGCTGAAGATAGCTTCCTGCCATGGATAGTCGAAAACGTTCATAAAAACGACCCGGACACCGCCGGGCACCACCGACCTTTCTGCTCATCTGCCTGCATCCTGCAGGCCCAAATCATATTTTATCCTCCGTTCGTTCCGTTGTCAAACGGAAATGAAAAGCGCCGCTAGTTGGGGGATAGCGGCGCCTCTCGGAGAAGGTATTTTTGTTACTTATGGGGGTAGCAAAAACTATATAATGTATTGGGGTTTACGCCCATTATAATAGCATGGCCTCCCCTTTTAGTGTGCACAAAGTTTACAAAAACCGATATGTTTTTTTGTGCAACTTGTATAGCCCTGCAATTACCGTCCGGCAATCGCCAGCGGGCTTTCGATTTGGTAAAGATTCTTAGAACATACCGCCGAACTGTGCGATAAGATCCTTGAAATCTCTGAGCTTCGTAATGTCGCCAGGCTTCGAGATCTTGCCGACGCTGTCGGAAACCTTAATCTCAATCGTAACCTTGGCTTCGGTTCCTTCCACTTCAACACCGTCCACGGATACTCTTGCGGTGAATCCGGAATCGGTCGACTTCAGCGTGATCTTCGACTCAACTTTCTCAAAGTCCTCGTCGGAAACGTTGTCTGCCGCTCTACGGATTTCTTTTGCAGCATCCTTCAGCTCTTTATAAAGGTCGTCCATATCGAGCTCACTGTTAAGATAACCGCCGACCTGCTCGTTCAGATCCATCTTCTTAATCTCGGCAATGGCCTGATCAATGGTAGCCTTGTCTGCGCCGAATGCATCCGCAAGAACAACGATATCATCATAATAGTAATCGATCAGCTTCTTCACGTACGCATTGTAGTCGATATCATTGGATGTAAAGTCATCCATGTTCTTGTCAACATAGTCCTGGAAATCATCCTCAATGAAATCCGCGAGCTCATTCAGCAGAGTCCGGTATGCATCGGGATTGTCGAAGGTAATCGTAAACTCGTCCTTCTCGCCCTTCACCGTGGCATCCTTGAAGCCTCTCTTCAGGAACTTGGTGCAGAGCTCTACGGTTTCCTTCATCACTTCGGTGGACTTCTTCTGATTGAATTCATCCGGAAGCGGAATGGCGAAGTAACCGAGCTTCACGCCGGAAAGCATCTCGCCGACCTGCGGCTCAACGGAGGTCAGGGCCTTTACGAGACCGCCCAGGTTGATGTAAGCCATTGCATCCTTCACAATCATGAAGTCGTCAATATCAATGTTGAACTGTTCCTTTACGGAATCCACGTCAAGGGTAATGCCGATGGCGTAGTTGTTCTTGCCGTCCGAAACGATCTTGGCGGTCATCTTGGCGGTACCTTTCTCACCGAGATCCGCATCCATTGACATGGTCACCGTCCCCTTTTCAAAAGTGCCCATATCTTCAATCATCTCATAGACGTCGTCGTAGGATTTAGCCTTTTTTTTCTTGTCGCTGTTATCATCGTCTTTGTCGCCGCATGCGGTAAAGCAGCTGAGCGCAAAAACAAGAATCAGAAACAATGCAAAAATTCTCTTTTTCATGTCTTCTTCCTTTCTGAATCATCCATTCACACACACAAACTTTTGTGACTTTGTTAAATCACATTTACATTATACTACAATTCACCGAAAAAATCAAGTGATTTTTCAGTCCAGACGGATGTCGGTCACAAGCGGTTCTTCCTTGACGATTCCGAAGAGCGCCTCGAACTCCTCTTTCGTGATTCTTTCCTTCTGTAAAAGGAGCTCCGCACAGGAATTCAGCACGCCTAAGTTCTCGCGGATAATCCGCTCCGCCTCGTGGTAACAGTGGTCGATAATCTTCCTTACTTCCTCATCGATCGCATTTGCCACATTTTCGCTGTAGCTCCTCGGATGGGCGAGATCCCGTCCGATGAAGACTTCTTCGTCATTCAGGTCGTAGTTGACCGTTCCGAGCGCATCCGAAAAACCGTACTTGGTAATCATTGCCCTCGCGGTCTGCGTTGCCTGCTTGATGTCCATGCTTGCGCCGGTCGTGATATCGTCGAAAACAAGGCTTTCCGCCACGCGTCCGCCGAGATCGACGATGATCTGCTGCGTCATCTTGCCCTTGGTCATGAACATTTCGTCCTTCTCCGGAAGCGGCATCGTGTAACCGGCCGCTCCGCTTCCCGTAGGAATGATGGACACATTGTAAACCGGCCCGACATCGGGAAGAACATGGAACAGGATTGCGTGTCCCGCTTCATGGTATGCGGTAATCCGTTTCTCCTTCTCGCTGACCACGCGGCTCCGTTTCTCCGTTCCGACGCCGACGCGGATCAGGGACTTCTTAACATCCTCCGCATTCAGGAACGCACGGTCGTCTTTGGCGGCGCTGATGGCTGCCTCGTTCATCAGGTTCTCAAGATCGGCGCCTGTGAAACCTGCCGTGATCTGCGCAATGTGCTCCAGATTGACGTCTTCCGAAAGCGGTTTGTTCGCGGCATGCACCTTAAGAATCTCAAGCCGTCCGCGTACATCCGGGCGCCCCACGAGCACTTTCCGGTCAAACCGTCCCGGACGGAGAATTGCGGGATCGAGGATATCCACGCGGTTGGTTGCCGCCAGCACGATAATTCCCTCGTTCACCGAGAAACCGTCCATCTCAACCAGCAGCTGGTTTAATGTCTGCTCTCTCTCGTCATGCCCGCCGCCGAGACCGGAGCCTCGTTTTCTGGCTACCGCGTCAATCTCGTCCACGAAGACGATACACGGGCAGTTGTGTTTGGCCTGATCAAACAGGTCACGGACACGGGATGCGCCGACACCGACGAACATCTCCACGAAATCCGATCCGGAAATCGAGAAGAACGGAACGCCTGCCTCTCCCGCAACGGCCTTCGCAAGAAGCGTTTTACCGGTTCCGGGAGGTCCTTCCATCAGAATGCCCTTCGGAATCCGGGCGCCGACCTTCAGGTATTTCTTCGGATTGGCAAGGAAGTCAACGACCTCCTGCATCTCCTCTTTCTCCTCATGAAGTCCGGCAACCTTGCTGAAGTTGATTCCCATCTTCCCGGGCATAATCACTTCCGCGCGGCTCTTTCCGAAATTCATCAGCTGCGAATTCCCACCGCCGAGCGCGTGGGTCAGGGACATATAGAATAAAAGCACCATCAATCCGAGAACCAGATACGGAAAGACGTCGGTCCAGAACCAGTGCGGTTTGTTAACATCCGAAACGCCGTATGTGATTCCGTATCCCTCTGCCTCGGAGATGATCCGGTTAACATCCGTTGTGTAAAACCGGAAGGTGTCTTTATTCTTCCGCTCCACGGTAATCGATCCCGAAGGCACCTCTTCGTTCTGGACAATCGAAATCTTTGCAACATTGCCTTCCGAAAGGTCCTTCAGGAAATCATCGTGCGTATAATCAAAATTGTTCCTCGAAAGAATCGAGGAGTAAACCAGGGAGAAAACAAGCACTCCTAACAGAATCAGATAGAAGACTGCTCCCCCGCCTCTCTTTTTGTTCAAACGTTATTCCTCTGTGCCGTTCTGCGGCTCTTTCTGTAAAAATGCGGCTCAGTCGTCGAACCGGAGCACCCCGATATACGGAAGCGCGCGGTAGCGCTGCGCGTAATCCAGCCCGTATCCGACCACAAACTCGTCCGGAATCTCAAATCCGGAATACTTCACGGGAACGGATACCACACGGCGGCTCGGCTTGTCAAGAAGCGTACAGAGCTCGATGGACGCCGGCTGACGGCTCCGGAGCAGCTCGAGAAGGAACGACAGCGTGTGTCCGGAATCGATGATGTCCTCAATCACCAGAACATCCTCCCCGCGGATGCTTTCATCCAGATCCTTGACAATCCGGACGCGTCCGTTCGATTCCATCTCGTTTCCGTAACTGGACACGGACATGAAATCCAGTTTCACCGGAAGATTAATCCGTTTCGCCAGTTCGGTGGTAAAAAAGACGCTTCCTTTCAGGATACAGATTAATTTCAGTTCCCTGCCGGCATAGTCTTCGGTAATCTGTGCCGCCATCTCACGCACTCTTGCAAGCACCTTATCCTCGGGAATCAATACGCTGACGCTTTCCATCCTGCTGTCCTTTCCGTGTTTCTTTTTTTATTTCCAGCACCAGAATCCGTCTGGTACTGCCGGTAACGTAATACTGTTCGGTTCCGCGCGCTCCGGGAATCCAAAGCACTTCGGAGCCGGCTGCGACAATCTTTATCCGGTCCCGCTCTTCCCGCGGAATCTTGGCCGTCACGAAATACTCCCGGAGCAGCTTCGTCCCCCCGTCCGGACCGATTCGGAAACGGTCTCCTTCACGTCTCGTACGAAGTACGGGAACGCACTTTATCATATCATAATCGAACCATTTTATCCACTTCTTTTTTGGCACCGGCTCCCCGGGAGAATAATCCTTTACCGACACCGAAAGCACTTCTCCGTCAGTAAGTTCGTAATCGCCCGGAAGAAGTTCCGTCTCCGCCGTGTCCGGCGCGTTCTCCGCCTTCCTGCGGATTCCTTCATAAGTACGTTCAAGCGTCAACCGGTAAGGAAGGCTCAGTTCCTTGGATACCGGTCCCCGCAGAAGCTGTTCCATTGCTTCCGCGTGCTGTTCCGTGAAATCCTTCTCCGCGCCTGCCAGTTCTTTAGCAAACTTAAGAAGCACTTCCCTTCGGACAATTCTCGGATATGCTTTAAGCCGTTCCGCGTAAAGAAACCCTTCCAAAACCGCCTCGGAGTACGCCTTCTCCGTCTCTTTCAGGAGCAGTTCCATGATCATCTCCGCGTGCTCCGAAAGAGCCGCAACGTGCTCCGGCGCTTCGGAATTCACGGTTTTAAGAAGCGGCATAATCTCCATTCGGATTCTGTTTCTGGCATATACGGTTTCATCATTCGTTTCATCCGTACAGAAGATCTCTTCCCGCCTTCTGAGTTCCGCGAGGATTTCCTCCCTGGTAAACGGAAGAAGAGGCCGGATTAAACGGATTGACGGGTTCGGAAACGGATTGCTGACTGCGGGAATTCCGCACAACCCGCGGATTCCGGTGCCTCGGCACAGACGGAACAGAATCGTTTCCGCGTTATCGTCCTTATGATGCGCAACCGCGACGGCGTCCGCATGAAACTGTTCCGCTGCCTCGCCGAATATCCGGTATCTTGCCGCCCGTCCGGCTTCCTCTTCGCCGATTCCCTGCTCCCGTGCCTCTTTCGGCACGTCAACCCGGTATTCGGAAAATGCCACGCCGAGCCGCTTACAGAGGGCACGGCAGAATTCGGAATCTCTTTCCGCCCCTTCTTTCCGGATTCC
>JAGAES010000143.1 GCA_017613055.1 Lachnospiraceae bacterium
AGGTTAATCTTCTCAAGAACCGGCTCGTACGAATGGTACCCGAACGTCACGTTCCTGAACTCGACCGCACCCTTCACGTCAAGCTCCACGGCGTCCTTCTTGTCGCGGATCATCGGCTCCTCATCGAGCACGTCGTAGATACGGTCAAGGCTTGTCATCAGCTGCGTGATCATTCGCGGCAGGAACGTCATCCAGCCGAGCGGACCGTACAGCATCCACGAATAGCTGATGAACTGCGTCAGCTCGCCGACGGTCAGCGGGCCGTTCAGCACCTGAATTCCGCCGAAGTACGTGACGAAATAGATTCCGAGACCCATGACAAATGTGATGACCGGGAACAGCGTTGCCCAGAACACCTCGTTCCGCTTCTGCACCTTTGCGTATTCGGCGGCAAGCTTCTTAAAGTTGTCGGCCTCCTGCTCCTCGGTACCGAACGACTTCACGACACGGATGCCGGTCAGAACGTCCTGCAGCCCCGAATTGATCTTATCGCTCTTATGCCACTGCATGTGAAAGCGGCGGTGGATGTTATGCCGGAACGATATCGACAGTCCCAGTGCAATCGGGACAAATGTGACACATATAATCGTCAGCTCCCAGCTCAGTCTCACCATGATAATGACGGCCGAAACCATCGTAATCAGGCACGAGAACATGCCGGCAAAGCCGTCTTCCATGAACCTCCGGATCTGCGCCGTGTCACCGGTAATCCGGTTCATCAGAGCGCCCGGACGGCGGTCCTGAATGAACGACAGCGACAGTTTCTGGATCTTATGGTAGAGCTGTCTTCGAAGGTCTTTACTGATTCTCGTTCCCATCGACATGCAAAGATAGTAACGGCCGACGGTAACGCCGATAATCGCCACGTAAAGCAGCGCCATCGTAAGCGCGTACACAAGAATTTCCTGCGTCGTTCCGCTTACCGGAATCAGATGCCGGTCGATGAAATTCTTCTGGACGTTCGGGATGTACAGCTGCACCGCCGAGGTGGCGAGCATCAGGAAGAAGATGCCGATAAGCATCCATTTGTACCGGCCGCAGAACCCGAGGAACTTCCGGAAAGCGGAAGGCTTTCCGCTGCACTTCGGGCACTCGCTCATGCCGCGGAGCGCCCTGCCGCACACCGGACATACCCGGTCACGTTCGCGGCTTATGACTTCCTTCTCGGAGCCTTCCTTAAGGAGCAGCGCTCCCTTTGCGACAAATGCCACGCGGGACACGTGCTTCATGCTGAAGCGGGCGAGAATCTTATCGTCCTTCTCATCCACACGGCGTCCCACAAGAATTCCGTTGTTGACAAGCGACTCACACTTCAGAAAGTCGATGTCAGAAAGCGGAATGTCTTCTAAAACCGTCCGGTCGTTAAGGACCACCAGTCTCTGTTCCGTAACGACGATGTAGCCGTCTTTAAAAAAGCAGCCGGAAGCATCAATGTCGTACGGCGAACAGTACCGGACGGTTTCCCCTTCTCCGAGCGCCAGAAGTTCCTTCTGACGCTTCGGCAGATTAAATTTCAAATTCATATTATTCCCTCATTTCTCAAAGGCGTGGCAGCGCGGACGAAGGAACCGCCGCGAGCCTGCCGGTAACCGTTTACAGGAACAGATCGAGCATCTTCAGTTCCCTTGCGGACAGCTTCGTATAATCCGGAATCTCGAAACGGTTTCCGTCGAGGTCGGTAATCAGAAGCCGAACGTCCGACAGGTTGACAACCGAGCTCGAGTTCATATAGATTACGAACCGGCACGGTCCCTGATCGGTCTCCACGTCGAAATACGCATGCCCGTATTCGTCCTTAATGTTATGAATCTTCTTGATGACCGGAGTAAAGTAGCGGATGTCCATCTGCTCTTCGAGCATCTTCCGGGTTTCCGGATCGACATCGGCCGCGATATCCTTGATCATTCCGATTTCTTTGGATTTCTCGTCTATCGTACGGATGGAAATGTACTTATTCCGGTCCGTGAACGGAAAGCTTCTTACCACGCGGATCCGGTCATAGTGCTCCGGTGCGATGCTGTCCTTAATGTCCAGCGAAACAAATCCGCCCGATGTGCGGGCAAATACCGCATTATCTTTGTTCAGCATGCGGAGACGAAGCATCTGCTCGGTCTCGGCTTCCATCTGCTCGAGGTTGAAATCTTCGTCTGCGCCTTCAAATTGTTTAAATCCCATTTTTCCCTCCTATAGCATCCAAACTATTCGATTCCCTTCAGCGCCAAAGCCTTGGTCTGAAGTTCTTTCAGTTTGTAATAAGTTCCTTTCTTCGCGATCAGTTCCTCGTGCGTGCCCTGTTCCGCTACCTTTCCTTCGTCGATTACGACGAGCGAATTCGCGTCACGGAGCGTCGACAGACGGTGCGCAATCGAGATTGTAGTGCGGCCCTTGATCAGCAGGTTGATCGACTGCTGAATGGCCTGCTCGGTCTCGGTATCGACTGCCGCCGTCGCCTCATCGAGAATCAGGATCTTCGGGTTCGCGAGAATGGCTCTCGCAATCGAGATGCGCTGTCTCTCACCGCCCGACAGTTCCCGTCCGGAAGACCCGATTACCGTGTCGTATCCGTCCGGCATCTTACAGATGAAATCATGCGCGCTCGCAAGCACGGCCGCGCGGATAATCTCCTCACGCGTCGCGTCTCTTCTCGCATAAGCGATGTTCTCTGCTACGGTTCCCATGAACATGTAAGTCTCCTGCGAAACCATCGCCACATAACCGCGAAGCGTTTCAAAACTAAGGTCCTTCACGTCATATCCGTCCAGAAGAACCTGTCCTTCCTGCGGATCGTAAAGCCTCGAAATCAGGTTGACAATCGTCGTCTTGCCCGCGCCGGAACGTCCGACGATTCCGAGCATTTCTCCGCTCTTCACCTTAAGGCTCACGTTCTTAAGAACCGGCTTGTGCTTCTCATAGCCGAACGTCACATTTTTCATCTCGACCGTTCCGTCGATGCGGTCAAGCTTAATCGCATCGGGCTTTTCCTGAATCTCGGGAATCGCGTCGATAATCTCAAACATACGCTGCGCGCTGTTCATGCAGTTCGTGTACCAGCGGAAGAAGAACGACATGAAATCCATCGGTCCCGTCAGCTGGCTGACATATCCGGTAAATGTGATGAGCACGCCGAGCGAAAGCGAATGCGCTTTCAGAATCAGAAACGCACCGACAACATTGACCGTGAGCGACGCCAGATTCTCCGCCATCGAATAAAGCGCGAAGAACTTGTTGTCGTAATTCATAACCGCCATATCGGCGCTTCGAACCTTTTCGTTGCTCTTATCGAACCGGCCGACTTCGCTTTCCTCCTGGCCGAAAGCCTTCACGACGCGCGCGCCCTGAAGGTTGTCATGCACCTTCGAGTTAAGCGATCTTGTGGCTCTGTGGCGGCGTCCGTAACGGTGCCAGAGACGCGGAAGCATCTTCCAGCTGATTAAGAACACAACCGGCGTAAAGATCAGCGCCGCAACCGCAAGCAGCGGACTCAGTAAAAACATTACGACTGCCATCGCAACGATTGTGCATACGTTCACAAGAAAATACGGAAGTCCGTCGATGAAGAACCCGGTTACTTCGTCGGCATCACTCATGACACGCGTCATCAGGGATCCGGTCTGCTTACTCGTAAAGAAGCTGATGGACAGCTTGCCCATCGCGCTGAATACGTCCGTTTTCAGCGTTCTTACAAGGTCCGGAACGATTTTCGCGGTGATGACGCCCTGGAAGATACCGAACAGCTGCATCAGAATCTTCGTTCCGAGCATCGTCAGAACGACGAGACCGAGCGCCAGCACGTACTTCCCGCCGGGAATTCCGAGCTTTGCGAGAAATGCCTCGTTCTTGCCGAGTACCTTATCGTACAGAATCTTACCGTTCAGGTACGGCCATACGATGTTCAGTCCCGAATAAATCAGGATGCAGAGCATCATGAGGGCGATTCTTCCGCGGTAAGGCTTCAGATAACCGAGCGTACGGAACAGGATCGATTTCTTGTTCATGCACTTCGGGCAGATCTTCCTGTCTTCGTCCGGGTACATCATGCCGCAGATCGGACAGAACTCCTCTTCCTTTTCATCGTCGTCCTCTTCGATCTCTTCATTGCCTGCAATCTTTTCGCAAAGCCGTTCTACTCTTGTAGTCTGGCCAATGCGGTGATTCGAAAACGTCGCAATGACCTCTGCCGGTCCGTCCGCTTCCTCATCGTCCGGATTCTTATGCACGAGCATCAGAAATCCGCCGCCTACGGTCCGCTCAATCTTCATTTCTTTCATATCCGTAAGGGAGTATTCCTTCACGGTCCACTCACGCGTTACGGTCTGTGCTTTCGAGGCGAGTGTCTCACGCCCCTTGAAAAAGTGAACCTCACCGGGAACCGGCTCGGAAACAAGCACGAGAATCCGCTCCTTACAGAGCACCAGATACCCGAGCGTGAATTCCAGTTTCTCATTCATATCGGTTTCCGTACAGAGCAGGACCTTCTCGTCCATGTCTCCGTCCGGAAAGTAAGGTTCTATTATACTTCTGATTGAAGCCGGAATCTTCTCCTTCGGAGCGTTCGAAAGAACTCCGGCCTTTTTCTTCTTACTCAAAACATCATCCTTTCCCGGCCCACAGCCGACAAAAAAGGCACAGTGCAAAACAACACTGTGCCGAACAAACAGTTTCAAACGGGAACGGGCCATGCCCGCAACGGATTTCAGGAAAGATAAGGCTTCATCATATCGCTGAAATCAAAGGTTGCAAAGTAATCCTTAGGGGTTTCCGCCCGCCGGATCAATTGCACTTTCCCGCCCGGCTTCCAAAGAAGCTCGGCACATTTTAATTTACCGTTGTAATTGTACCCCATGGCATATCCATGAGCACCCGCATCATGAATCACAAGATAATCGCCGATGTCAATCCGGGGGAGTTTCCGGTCGATCGCGAACTTATCGTTGTTCTCGCAAAGAGAGCCTACCACGTCGTAAAGGCGGTCTGCCTCTGCGTATTCTTTCCCCAGTACGGTCACATGATGGTACGCCTTATACATAGCGGGGCGCATAAGGTTCACGGCGCATGCATCGACGCCGATGTACTCCTTATAGATATGCTTCTCGTGAATCGCTTTGGTCACAAGAATCCCGTAAGGTCCCATCATATAACGGCCGAGCTCGGTGAAAAGAGCCACGTCGCCCATACCGGCGGGTACAAGTACTTCTTCATACACTTTGCGGACGGCTTCGCCCACTTTCTTAATGTCCACTTTCTCCTCTTCCGGACGGTAAGGGATACCGATTCCGCCGGACAGATTAATGAACGCAATATGAGCGCCCGTCTGCTCCTTAAGGCGCACTGCGAGCGTGAACAACGTACGCGCGAGCGTCGGATAGTAATCCTCCGCAATCGTATTGCTTACGAGAAATGAGTGAATACCGAAGTTCTTCACGCCGAGCGCAAGGAGTTCCTTATAGCCCTCGACCATCTGTGCTTCGGTGCAGCCGTATTTGGCATCGCCCGGATTGTCCATGATCCCGTTCTCGAGCTCATAGATTCCGCCCGGATTGTACCGCATGCATACGGTCTCCGGGATGCCGCACTCCTTCTGTAAGAACGGAATATGCGTTACGTCATCCAGATTGATATATGCGCCTAACTGACGCGCCTTTGTGAATTCTCCCGCAGGGGTTTCGTTCGAAGAGAACATAATTTCCCCGTTGCCGAAACCTGCAGCTTCGGAAAGAAGGAGCTCCGTCAGGGAAGAGCAGTCCACACCGCAGCCTTCCTCGCGCAGAATCTGCAGCAGATAAGGATTGGGCGTAGCCTTAACGGCGAAAAACTCCCTGAACCCGGGATTCCATGAGAATGCGTCATACAGTTCTCTGGCATTGGCCCGAATTGCTTCTTCATCATAAAGATAGAACGGGGTCGGATAGTTCTTCGCGATCTCTTCAACCTGTTCCTTCGTCACAAAGGGAAGTTTATTCATTTGTCCGCTCCTTTCTGCAAAAATCTCCCCAATTATAGCACGCGGTTTCGGAGTTTTCAACAGGAAATTCTGCGGAATTCCGGCGATTTTTCAACCGAACGTTTATTTTTCTGATTCTATTATGCTTTATTCCGAAAAATGTGAAAATGGTTTCCCTTATCAAAAAGCATGTGATATCCTTGCAAAAATGCGCAAAATGTAGTATTATATGTTTTGTATGGGCACTACTCCTTGTGTCCTTGAATTCACACGAAGAGGTTTTGCTATGGCAGAATACGACGGTAGTCAGATTGTTGTCCTCGAAGGACTCGAAGCGGTACGTAAGAGACCCGGTATGTACATCGGCTCGACCGGTACGAAGGGCCTCCACCACCTGATCTGGGAGATTCTCGACAACGGCATTGACGAACATCTTGCAGGATATTGCAACGAGCTCCGTATCATTTTACGCAAGGACGGCGGCATTACGATTATCGATAACGGCCGAGGCGTTCCCGTAGATATTCACCCGACCAAGAAAATTCCGACCGCGCGTGTCGTTTACACCGTGCTGCATGCGGGCGGCAAGTTCGGAAACACCGTATACAAGGTGTCCGGCGGGCTGCACGGCGTCGGTGCTTCGGTCGTGAACGCTCTCTCCTCGAAGATGATCATCGAAATCCGCCGGAACGGCAACGTTTACATGGATTCCTACGAGAACGGCGGACATCCGGTCACGAAGCTCGAGAACGGACTGCTTCCGGTAATCGGAACGTGCAAGAAGAGCGAGACCGGGACGAAAGTCACATTTTACCCCGATCCGAGTATCTTCGAGACGGTCAAGTTCGTGCCCGAGACCATCTGTAAGCGCCTTAAGGAGATTGCATTCCTGAATAAAGGACTGACAATCCGTTTCAACGACGAGCGGACCGGCGAAGAGCGCGTGTACTATGAGGAGCACGGCATCAAGAGTTTCCTCTCCTACATCAACCGCGACGCGACGCCGCTTCATCCGGAGCCGATTTACATCGAAGGCAGCAAAGGCGACATCGAAATCGAAGTTGCCCTGCAATACATTAACGATTATACCGAGCAGATCAACGCATACTGTAACCGCATCAACGTCGTCGACGGCGGAACGCTTGTAACGGGCTTTAAAACCGCTCTGACGAGGGTTCTGAATTCGTATGCGAGAGAGCTCGGCATTCTGAAGGAAAAAGACGAGAATTTCGACGGAAAGGATATCCGTAACGGTCTCGTCGCAATCATTTCAATCAAGCATCCCGACCCGCAGTTTGAGGGCCAGACGAAGACGAAACTCGGAAACACCGACGCGAAGACCGCGGTCGACGAAGTTTTCGCCGCTGAGGTCACGAGATACTTCGACAAGAACGTCGAAGTGCTCCGCGCGATTCTTGATAACATTGTCCGCTCAAGCCGTGCCCGTCAGGCAAGCGACAAGGCCCGTTCGGCCGTATTAAAGCAGCTGAACGATGTCGATACGAGAAGCAAGCTCGCCGCCTGCTCCTCGAAGAAACCCGCCGAGTGCGAGATTTATATCGTCGAGGGAGATTCCGCAGGCGGCACCGTTAAGACCGCTCGTGACCGCAAGACGCAGGCCGTTCTTCCGCTCCGCGGTAAGATTATTAACGTTGAAAAGGCAACGCTTGAGAAGGTGCTTCAGAACAACGAAATCAAGTCGATGATTGCCGCATTCGGCTGCGGCATCAGCGACGAATTCGATATCAACAAGCTCCGCTATGACAAAATCATCATCCTGACCGATGCCGATGTCGACGGCGCGCACATCAGTACGCTTCTTCTGACGTTCTTCTACCGGTTCATGCCGGAACTGATTCTCGAGGGCAAGGTGTACCGCGGTCTTCCGCCGCTTTATAAGATTGAGTACGAAATGCCCGGCAAGAAGGCCTCGAAGAAGCAGAACGACTACCTGATGAACGACTTCGAGCTTGATAAGAAGCGCCGCGAGATTGACAAGGCCGGCGGAAAGATTCTTTCCTTACAGCGTTACAAAGGTCTCGGCGAGATGGATGCCTCCCAGCTTTGGGAGACAACGCTTGATCCGGCGCAGCGCGTGCTCGCGCAGATCACGATTGCCGACACCGTCGAAGCCGACGAGGTCACGAATCTTCTGATGGGCAGCAACGTGCTTCCGCGGAAACAGTTCATCATTGATGAGGCGAAATACGCCAATCTGGATATTACCTGAGGAAGGGAGGGGTTCTCTTGAACACGGATAAAGATTCTGTCATCCAACTGGATTTTGCGGAAGAAATGAAAACCTCCTTCCGGGATTACTCGATGAGCGTTATCATCGCCCGTGCCATTCCCGATGTCCGGGACGGTTTGAAGCCGGTACAGCGGCGTATTCTCTACGCGATGAAGGAACTTGGGCTTGACCCGAAGAAACCGCACCGTAAGAGCGCGCGTATCGTCGGCGATACCATGGGTAAATACCACCCGCACGGCGATTCTTCGATTTATGACGCGCTAGTGCATATGACCGAGGACTACTCTCTCGCCATCCCGCTCGTGGACGG
>JAGAES010000024.1 GCA_017613055.1 Lachnospiraceae bacterium
GAACTCTTCGGTCGAGAAGGTTTCCTTAATCTGCTCGCCGTACTGCTCCTTCACCTTCTTAAGGGCATTCGTCAGAAGCTCTTCCTCGAACTTCATAACATCCTCGAACGACTCGATGTAGCTGAACTCAATATCGAAACAGGTGAACTCGGTCGCGTGCTTGCTTGTGAACGACTTCTCCGCGCGGAATACCGGGCCGACTTCGAAATAACGCTCAAAGCCGCTTGCCATCGCCATCTGCTTATAAAACTGCGGGCTCTGCGCAAGGTAAGCGTTCGGCAGGTTGTAGCTCGGGAAGTAATCAAGACGGAATACGTCCGCGCCGGATTCGGATGCGGCACCGATCAGCTTCGGCGTATGAACCTCGATGAAATCGCGGTCCAAAGCAAAATCGCGGAGCGCTCTTACAAGCGCAGTCTGTGCCTTGAACATCAGCTGGTTCGCATCGGTACGAAGGTCAATCCAGCGGTAGTCGATGCGCTGGTCAATCGAGGATTTCTCAACGGCAGCCTTCTTCTTCGTTGCGGGGATGTATTCTCTCGCAATCGGAAGCGGGGCCGCAATCGAATCCACCTTGATCGAGGTCGGGATAATCTCCACGCCGTTCAGCTTTACGAAATCGCTTAACTGCACGGTACCGGTGACGAAGACAACCGAATCAAGCGTGATTTTCGCAAGCTCGTCCGCCCAGTCCGGATGAAGTTCCTTCTCAATCGTTACCTGTACCTTGCCGGTGATGTCTTTCAGTACGAGAAATGCCATCGATTTGCCGTCGCGCCAGTTCTCGGCGAAGCCCTTCACGAGGACTTCCTGTCCGGCATAGTTCTTTACGTCTTTAATCTGAATTCTGTCCATGATATATCTCCTTAGACGGCGTTGTCCGCCGAAATCTTACTGTGTCATGAGGCCACGCGAGTGTCCTGCGGGCGCCGTGGCATTTACCGGATCTTCGCGGCAATATCCGCAATTGCTACCGCTTCCTGCTCGCCGGTTCCCATGTTCTTAAGCATGACCGTTCCCGAAAGGCGCTCCGATTCGCCGATGATCGCGGCGTACGGGATGCCGAGACGGGCCGCATATTTCATCTTCTGCTTCATGCCCTTCTGCTGGTAATATACGTCGGTCGGAATGCCCTGTCCTCTGAGTCCTGCTGCCACCGAAACCGCCGTCCCCATGTCCTCCTCGCCCATCGGGATGACGATGCACTTCGCGATGCTTCCGGCCTTCTTCACAAGGCCGTTCTCTTTTAACTGGTAGAACAGGCGCGTGAGACCGATGCTGATACCGATGCCCGGCAGCTTCTGGTCGGTGTAGTACCCGGTCAGGTTATCGTAGCGGCCGCCCGAGCAGACGCTTCCCATGCTCGGATAATCATTAAGCATCGTCTCGTAAACGGTACCGGTGTAGTAGTCAAGTCCTCTTGCAATCGTCAGGTCGATGCGGAACGCGCTCTCCTCGACGCCGAACTTCCGGAGGTAGTCAACTACCTTACCAAGCTCTGAAACGCCCTCGAGATAAATCTCGTTCGTAACGCCTGCTGCCGCAAGTCCCGCAAGGATCTCGTCGTTCGTTCCGGTAATCGCAAGGAACGAAAGAATCCGCTCCGTATCGGCTGACTGCACGCCGTATTCCGTCAGCTCGGAGATAACGGCGTCGCGCCCGATCTTCTCAAGCTTATCGATGGTACGAAGGATGTCGCCGATCCTGTCCGCATAGCCGAGTTCCGTAAAGAAGCCGTTCAAAACCTTTCGGTTGTTCATGCGAATCGTGAAGGATCCGAAGTCGAGTTCCTTGAACAGGCGGTATATGATGGCGGGCATCTCGGCGTCGTAAACAAGGTCCAGCGTGTCGGAACCGATGACGTCGATGTCGCACTGGTAAAACTCACGGAAACGGCCCTTCTGCGGGCGCTCGCCGCGGAATACCTTGCTCATCTGGTAGCGCTTGAACGGGAACGGAAGATCCGGATAGTGCTGCGCCACGTACCGTGCAAGCGGCACGGTCAGATCGAAGCGGAGCGACAGGTCGTTGTCTCCTTTGTCGAAGCGGTAGATCTGCTTCTCGGTCTCGCCGCCGGCCTTCGCGAGAAGCACCTCGGAAAGCTCAATCGTCGGTGTGTCGAGCGGAAGGAATCCGTACTGTTCGTAAACCTTACGGATGGTATCAAACATTTTGTTAAAAGCAATCTGGTCTTCCGGCAGCAATTCCATAAAGCCCGGAAGGATTCTCGGTTGAACTTTATTCTGCATGAGTCATGCCTCCTGATTCTGTTGTATCGGGTTTCCTGGTGTAAAGCCCGAGCTGCTGCTCCATGTCAATGAATACCTTGACCTGCGCAAAATCGGGTTTGTGGACGACCGAAAGGAAAGCCAGGAATACTTTCATGTCGTACTCGCGTACGTCTTCGATCATCATCTCGATGGCCGCGTCAATAGAAAAGGAAGCGCGGTACGAGCGGTTGCTGACAAGGGCGGAGAACACGTCGCACACACGGAGAATCCGCGCGCCGAGCGGAATGTCTTCGCCCTCCAGATGGTTCGGGTACCCCGATCCGTCGTAGTTCTCATGATGGCACGTGATATAGGAGATTACTTTCTCCGAGTAGCTGCCCTCGGCACGGAGCAGTTCGTTGCCCATCGCCGGGTGCATCCGCACATA
>JAGAES010000144.1 GCA_017613055.1 Lachnospiraceae bacterium
ATTTTGCAAAACGAATACAACCTGAGTCCGACGCACATCTTGCGGGAATCGACTGCCCACGAGCTGCTTCGCGACATTCTTCTTGAGGTGCAGCCCGAGCTCGCCGAAGAACCCGAGATGGTGGAAGCGATCCGTGAAGAGATTACGCGGTACAAAGGATCGCGAAAGCCCGGGCATGCGGCAAATGCCACAGCGATACCTTCACGAAAAGGCGCCGCGCCGCCCGATGTTCCGACCGACGGCACCCCGCCGTCCGGGGACCCGCCTGACGTTTCTTCATACGAACCGCGCTCCTGCCGGCGCGAGCTGTTCTTTCCGGTGCTCCGAAGTTATCTTACGAGAACACGAAGCCGGAACCTTGTGGATTTCGAAGACATGCTCTCTTTAACCTGTGAACTTTTCTCAAAACGTCCTGACATTCTTGCCGTCTGGCAAAGCAAGTATTCTTACATTCTCATCGACGAATTCCAGGACATCAATCCCATGCAGTACGAAGTCATCCGGATGCTTGCCGGCACCCGCCGCAACATCTTCGCGGTCGGTGATGACGACCAGTCAATCTACGGGTTCCGCGGCGCAACGCCCGGGATTATGTTACGGTTTCCGGAGGATTTCCCGGGTGCGAAGCAGGTAACGCTTTCAATCAATTACCGGTGCAGCGAGGAAGTGCTTTCGGCTGCGTCCGCTTTGATTGCGTGTAACCCGGACCGGTATGAGAAACACCTGACGGCTGCGCGGGGACCGGTCTGTCCCGTTACTTTCCCGGTGTGTGACGATACAAACTCGGAGTTCGAAGCAATCGGAAAGCAGATCAAAAGATTCCTTTCGGAAGGCTGCGCACCGGAGGAGGTTGCGGTACTGGTTCGTACCAATTCGGAAATCCGAGGGCTTCTGCCGGTATTCGAGAAGCTCTCGATTCCGTTCTGCTGCCATGTCCTTCCGCCCTCTCTGTTTCGGAATTCGTACGTTGCCCCGGTCCTCTCCTATCTGCGGATTGCCTCGGGCGGACGGGCTCGAAGCGACTGGCTTTCGATTGTGAACCGGCCGGTGAGGTATGCGGAGCGCGTGGCATTTGCCGCACGGGAAGTGAACCTTACGGATGTCTATACGATTCTTCATAAGAGAGGGAAGGATTATGTCGTTGAGAGGCTTCAGAAGCTGGAGGCGGACCTCGCGCGGATCAGCGGGATGAATCCGTATGCGGCGATTCATTACATCCGCCATATCGTCGGGTACAACCGTTACCTGACGGACACGGCGGCCGGGCCGGCAGAGGTGATGGACCTTCTCGATGAATTGATGAATCTGTCGAAAGATTTCCGGACGATTCCGGATTTTTTAGCCTACGCGGAGCAGGAGGACGAGCGGAGACGGAAAGCGGCGGAGCGGGCGAAAACCGGGCACGGCGTGTCGGTGCTTACTTTCCACCGATCGAAGGGACTTGAATTCCGGCACGTGATTCTCTGCGACTGTAACGAGCTGGTCACGCCGCACAAAAAAGCGCTCCTCCCCGAACATATCGCGGAGGAACGCCGTCTGTTTTATGTCGCGATGACCCGTTCCTTCGGAACACTCACGCTTTACAGCGTCCGAAAGCGGCTCACGCATCTGATGATGCCGTCCCGTTTCCTCGGGGAAATCCGGCTGCCCGAAAGCCTCGCCGTCCCGGGGGCGCGTGTCGTACACGTAAAGTACGGAAGCGGAACCATCGTTTCAAGGGACCGGACGCATATACGCATCCGATTTGACGGAGCAATCCTTGCAAGAAACCTGCCGTTCCCACTGTGCCGCGAGGACGGAAGCCTGGTGCTTGAAGATTTTGCTTAAACGGGATGCGTGTGTCGCGGCCTCCCTCAGGCGGCTCTGCTGCGCCGTCACCCCGGCCGTAAGGCCTGATGCTATGCTTCGTCGGAACCTTCTTCGTCGAGGTCCTCGTAGTCATTCTCGTCCATGTACTCGTAGAACGCCTCGGACACCTCGTCGAACTCTTCGTCGTCTTCAATGTTCTCAAGAATCGGGCTCGTCTCGTCGTCCGGATTCTCTTTGAAGCGGTACAGGTAAACCTGTGCCTCGCCTTCCTCCTGCTGCGGGGCAAGAGCAATGTACTCTCCGTCACGCGCCGGGAAGATTGCGATTACGTCGCACTCCACTTCCTCGTCGTTATCGAGATAAAGCGTTACGGTATCGTGGTCAAGGTTTTCTTTATAATCTGCCATTCGGATTCTCCTTTATGTGATGTCATCTCTGTAGGACGCTTTCCGTCCCGTTTACAAGTTCATAATAGCACGGCGCGGGGATTTCTTCAACACATAAAAACTTGCTTCCGAACGGTCCGCGCCTTGTTGACGAACCGGCGGAAAACCAGTAGAATAGTATAAGATTCCCGCGAATCGTTACGGCCTGTGCGGGCCCGAAAAATGTGAAAGGAGACGCCATGAAACAGGTAGTGTTTGACAATCTGGAAACGATACCGGTGCGCTGTTCGGTACGCGATTTCGTGGAATTTCTCCTTCGAAGCGGCGACCTCGACAGCCGCTCCGGCCGAAAGGATCCCGACACGATGCGCGAGGGCGCCGAGATGCACCGCCGCATCCAGAAGGAGCAGGGCGGAAACTATGCGGCCGAAGTAAATCTGTCGCACACCTGCCTTGTATCCTACGGACGCCACACCTTCTCGCTGACCGTCGAGGGGCGTGCCGACGGCATCATCACGATTGATGACTCGATGCGCGCAGACCTTCCGAACGAGGCGCTTGTCTTCAGCGACGTGCCCTGCGCAATCGATGAGATTAAGACGATGCTCCGCGACGTCAACAAGCTGACCGCGCCGTTACCCGAGCATCTTGCCCAGGCCAAATGCTATGCTTACTTCTACTGCATGCAGGCGGAACTTGAGAAGATTGCCGTGCAGATGACTTATGTCACTTTGGAAAGCGGCAGGCGGCGTTACTTTACGGAGTTTTATACGAAGGACGAACTGTCGGAATGGTATTTCGCGCTGTGCCGCGAATACGCGAAATTTGAGGAGTGGACGACCGAACACCGTCTTGCGCGCGACGCCTCAATCCGGACACTCGGCTTCCCGTTTGAATACCGGCCCGGCCAGGACTCTTTGGTGAAGGACGTGTATCGGACGATTCTTCGCGAGCGTAAGCTTTTTTTAGAGGCACCGACCGGCGTCGGGAAGACGATCTCAACGGTTTTCCCCGCCGTCAAATCAATGGGCGAAGGCCTCACCGAGAAGATCTTCTACCTGACCGCGAAGACAATCACGCGGACGGTCGCCGAGGAGACTTTTACGCTTCTTACCGGGCGCGGACTCGTATTTCTTCCGATTACGATTACGGCCAAGGAGAAGCTTTGCGTGTTGCCGAAGCCGGACTGCAATCCGGAGTCCTGCCCGCGGGCAAAGGGGCATTTTGACCGGATCAACGAAGCGGTTTACGCGATGCTTTCTACACTGGTAGAACAGCGTGGTAACAATGTTTCCTCAGGTAACGTATATACTGCTTCCGGCGTGGGAACCTCATCATGTTCTTCCGACGAGCCTGCCGCATGGACGGACCCTTCTGAATCCGAAAGCACCGCCAACCAGAAAGGCGCGCTCTTCTCGCGCGACCTGATTCTCGAATTTGCCGAACGTTATCAGGTGTGCCCGTACGAAATGAGCCTCGACGTGGCATTGTTCGCCGATGCCGTGATTTGCGATTACAATTATGCGTTTGATCCGGATGTTTACTTCCGAAGATTCTTCGGCGGGGAGATTCGTAAGAATTATGCGATGCTGATTGACGAGGCGCACAATCTCGTGGAGCGCGCCCGGGATATGTACTCGGCGACATTGGTGAAAGAAGATTTTCTGCTTGCGAAGGGCGAGATGGCATTTTACGCGCCTGCCGCGAGAGCACTTCAGGCGTGCAACCGTGCGATGCTTACCATCAAGCAGCAGAACGAGCACTTCGCGGTGCTCGAGTCCCTGGACGGACTTTATATGAGCCTGATGCGGCTCATGGGCGTGCTCGACACTTATATGGCGGACAGCAGCAATTCGCTGCCCGAGCTCACGACCGAGCTGTTCTTTAATGTACGGCACTTCCTTGCGATGTATGACGAGTCGGACGACCATTACCGCTACTACTGCGACTACCGCGAGGACAACCGCTTCTATGTCTGTGTGCGCTGCATGGACCCCTCAAGACAGCTCGAACAGCGTCTTTCGCTCTGCCGGAGCGCAGTCTTCTTCTCGGCGACGCTTCTGCCGATCGGCTACTATAAACAGCAGCTTTCCGGCTCTCCCGAGGACTATGCCGTTTACGCGGAATCCCCGTTCGATTCCGACAACCGCCTCGTTCTCATCGCGAACGATGTCAGCACGCGCTACACCCGCCGCACCGATGACGAATTCCGTAAGATAGCCGGCTACATCACTGATTTCTGCGCTGCGAAGAAGGGCAACTACATGGTCTTCTTCCCGTCCTACCGCTACCTGACCGCCATCGCGGACATTCTTTTCGAGGTGCCCGGGCTTCGGCTTCTGGTTCAGGAAAGCTCGATGTCCGAACTCGCCCGCGAGGAATTCCTTCAGGCCTTCTCCGAAGAGCATGAAGATACGCTTCTCGGGCTTTGCGTGATGGGCGGAATCTTCTCCGAAGGCATCGACCTGACCGCCGACCGCCTGATCGGCGCCGTTGTTGTCGGTCCCGGCCTTCCGATGGTCTGCAACGAACGCGAGATGTTCCGCGAATACTATGCCGAGCGCTGCGACGCCGGCTTCGAATATGCCTACCTCTATCCCGGCATGAACAAGGTTCTTCAGGCCGCCGGCCGCGTAATCCGCACGACCGACGACGTCGGCGCGATTCTGCTGCTCGACGACCGTTTCACGAAGTCCGCCTACCGCGACCTCTTCCCCCGCGAGTGGGAGAACTGTCTCCGCGTGAACCGCTCCACCCTGCCCCGCGTACTCGGGGATTTCTGGGAACGGAAAGGGCGGAAATAACGTAAGCGGTTGCGGTAAAAAGCGGCATCATTACCGACGGGAAGTTGCGCCACAGCAGCGAGAGGCAGTGTCGTCACACCCTCTTGCATTATTCCAAGTTTAGTGTTATTGTTTTGATACCTTCTTCACACTTCTTAGAGTTTTTCTTTATTCGGTGTTAGGTTTTAGAAGTCATTTTCACACCATCCATGTTCAAGTTATTATCTGGTGTTATTCCCCAACGCTTCTTTTCACACCCACATAGATGTTTTCTCTTTTAGTGTTATTATTTCCCCAGGTTTTTCACACTAGACTTTTTTCTTATCGATTCGGTGTTAAATGTAGCCCGAATTCTTCACACCATTCTTCCATAGACATATTTCGGTGTGAACTTCCCCGACGATATTTCACACCACAAGTCTAACTTCTTTATCCAGTGTTATTTCTCCTCGAAATTGATAACACCATTTTACACAAAACTCATCTTGGTGTTAATCTCGCCAAGAAAAAAGGCATTGCAGGATAATCTCATGCAATGCCGAACATATGCCAAAGAAAGGGATCACAAAAGAAATCATAAAAGAAAGGAATCCGCAACATGAACAATCAAAACCGTACAAACCGCAAGGAATACTTGCAAAACCTTCTCAAGCAGATTCAGCAGGATAAAAAGACTATGCCTGAAGGAAGTCTTCGGGTTCACGGCGGAAAAAAGCCCTACTATTATCATGTCATGGATAATGCTGAGGCATCTTACGGCCGTTATCTGAAGTCCACGGAGTCCCGGCTGGCGGCAGCGCTTGCTCAGAAAGATTATCTGATTCGATTAGAAGAATCCGTACTGCAGGAACTGAAGAATCTTCATCTTGATGAGAAGAAAAGCATCAGTCCTTCCCTCCTTCCGGAGGATGTGTACCGCTCCCTGAATTCCTATCGGCAGGCGCTGGTGACGCCGCTCGTCATCGGCGATGAAGATTACAAAAACGCCTGGCTTCAGGAAGCGTACGAGCGGAAGTCTTTCCTGGAAGGCGACCCCTCCTTCTACTCCGCGCGCGGCGACCGGATGCGTTCCAAGTCGGAAGTGTTAATCGCGGACATTCTGGATGAATACGGAATTCCGTACCGCTACGAGGCACCGCTCCGCCTGAAGAGCGGTTACACGATTCATCCCGATTTCACGCTTTTGCGGCTTCCGTCCCGTACGGTCTGCTATCTCGAACACTGCGGGCGCATGGACGACGAAGTCTATCTGCACGCATTTCTGCGCCGCGAGAACACATACATTGAAAACGGAATAATTCCGGGCCGCGACGTCTTTCATACCTTCGAAAGCGGAGCCGACCCGGTCAACACAAAAATGCTTCGGAAAATGTTACACGCACTCTTCTGTTGAAAGGCTCCCCGAAGGTTCTTCCGGAAAGTCCCTTGAAAACCCTTACGACAGGCCCTCAAAAAGCCTCCGGAAAGTTCTCCGACAGACCCTCGAAAAATCGCGGAAAACCCTTCCGAAGGCCCTCCGAAAAGTGTCCCCGTTGCTCTTTCCGATCTTCTACCCCAGCGCCACGTCAA
>JAGAES010000145.1 GCA_017613055.1 Lachnospiraceae bacterium
AATCGCCGAGACCGAGAAGTACGCACATGTTACGTTCTTCTTCAACGGCGGCATTGAGGCTCCGAATGCTGGCGAGGACCGTATTCTTGTCGATTCCCCGAAATATGTTCCGACCTATGACAAAAAGCCGCGTATGAGCGCTTACACGGTGTGTGACGAGCTCAGTAAGGCAATCACCAGGAAGGATGAGGACGGAAACGCTTATTATGATGTCATCATCTGCAACTTCGCAAATCCGGATATGGTAGGCCACACCGGCGTGCTTCCGGCAGCGATTGAGGCAATTGAAGTCATCGACCGATGTGTCGGCGAGATTGTTACCTTCATCAAAGAAGTTGACGGCCAGCTCTTTATCTGCGCCGACCACGGCAATGCCGAGCAGCTTCTTGACTATGAGACCGGCGCTCCGTTCACCGCGCATACGACCAATCCGGTTCCGTTCATCCTCGTGAACGCGGATCCGAAGTACACGCTCCGTGAGGGCGGCTGCCTTGCGGACATCATTCCGACGCTTATTGAGCTGATGGGAATGGAGCAGCCGAAAGAGATGACCGGCAGAAGCCTGTTGGTGAAGTAAAAATATCTCTTGCATTTGCCGCAACGGTATGATAAAATACCTCTTGCGTGCTGAGAAACACGATTGATCCGGGAGGTTCTGATGAAATCGTTATACATTGGTTTAGTTGTAATATATTGTTTAATCTGTATTGCTCTTGTGGTAGTAGTTTTGATGCAGGAGGGCAAGAGCGGCGGTCTTTCCGCGTTCACGGGTTCTTCTTCGACATACTGGAGTAAGAACAAGGGACGTTCGGTGGAAGGGAAACTTGCGCTTATCACGCGGGTTCTCGCAACGCTGTTTATTGTTCTGTCCATTGTGCTGGCACTTACGATTTGGACGCACAACTAGGACTTTCTGTTGTTATGTAATCAAAGCACTCTGAGTAATCAGGGTGCTTTTTGTTGTATGGCGGGATGCCTTGGGAAGAAAGAATGTATCGTGAAGAAAAGAAAAATCTGATTGCGGAACTCATTAAAGACCCGAAGCTGAAACCGATGAAATTCCGGGAACTGGCGGGTTTTCTGCAGGTTCCGAAAGAGGAACGGAGCGAGCTTTCGGAGATTCTTTATGCGCTGATCCGGGAGGGAAAGGTCGCCGTTGACCGCGAAGGCCGCTATGTATGCGACCGTTCGGTTACGTTAAGCGGCGAGTTCTTCGGGACGGGACGCGGATTCGGATTCGTACGGCCGGAAGGCGCAGGGGCGGACGCCGACATCTTCATCCCCGAGGAGAAGACGGGCGGCGCGATGCACGGCGATACCGTTCTGGTAACAATCACCTGCGAAGCCTATACGGCCGGCGGGAAGAAGAACCGTGCGGAAGGAATCGTAAGACGGGTCATAAGCCGTGCTAACGAGACAATTGTCGGAACGTTCGGTAAGACGAAAGGCTTTGGTTTTGTCCGCCCGGACAACACGAAGCTCGACTTCGACGTGTTCATCTCGAGAGAGCATACGAAAGGCGCCGAAACCGGTCAGAAGGTCGTCTGCAGACTGCGTGACTTCGGAACCGTCAACCGGAACCCGGAAGGCATGGTGGTTGAGATTCTCGGGAGACCGGAGGAGCCGGGCGTCGATGTGATGTCCGCCATCCGTGCATTCGGAATTCCGACCGAGTTTTCGGAGGAAGTGCTTTCGGAGGCAGCAGGCGTTCCTTCCGAGGTGAAGGAAGAGGATGTCGCGGGACGGCTTGATCTTCGCGATGTTTTAACGGTGACGATTGACGGCGAGGACGCGAAGGATCTCGACGATGCGGTTTCCGTTACGAAACATGAAGACGGAACCTATTCGCTCGGCGTTCATATCGCGGACGTGAGCCATTATGTGAGGGAGGATTCCGCACTCGATCGGGAAGCCGTGAACCGCGGCACAAGCGTTTATTTTGCGGACCGTGTGATTCCGATGCTTCCGGTCGAACTTTCGAACGGCATCTGTTCACTGAACGCGGGCGTTGACCGGCTCGCGCTTTCGTGCCTTATGGAAATCAACGAAAAAGGCCAGATCATCGACCACAGAATCGCGGAAACCGTCATCCATGTGGATAAGCGGATGTCCTATACGGACGTCCGGAAGACGCTCTCCGAAACGGAGGAGACGCCCGAAGACTACGTGGCATTTGCCGGCATGCTTCGCGATATGGAGAAACTGTCCGGGATTCTTCGTTTGAAGAGGGAAGACCGCGGCGCGATTGATTTTGACTTTCCGGAATGCAAGATTGTAATCGGGCCGGGCGGACGCGTTTCCGACATTGTTCCTTACGAGCGGAACGTTGCGACGCGGCTGATTGAAGATTTCATGCTTGCAGCAAATGAGACGGTTGCCGAGCATTTCTTCTGGATGGAACTGCCGTTTGTATACCGGAACCATGAGACGCCGGACCCGGAGAAGATGACCAGGCTCAATATTTTCATCAACAATTTCGGTTATCACATCCATGATTCCGGGGATACCGTGCATGCGAAGGAGATTCAGAAGCTTTTAAACCGCATCGCGGGAACGCCTGAGGAGGGCGTGATCAGCCGGCTGACGCTTCGGTCGATGAAGCAGGCAAAGTATGCGCCGGAGTGCCTTGGGCATTTCGGTCTTGCGGCAAGGTATTACTGTCATTTTACGTCGCCGATACGGCGTTACCCGGATCTTCAGATTCACCGGATTATCAAAGAATCGCTCCGGGGAGAGCTGACCGGACGGCGCATCAATCATTATAATGAGATTCTTTCCGATCGCGCCGAGCGTTCGTCCCGCTGCGAGCGGCGTGCGGACGAGGCGGAGCGTGAGGTGGAGCGCCGCAAGAAAGCGGAATATATGCACCGGTTCCTCGGCGAGGAATTCGACGGCGTTATCTCGGGCGTGACCGCATGGGGACTCTATGTGGAGCTTCAAAATACGGTTGAGGGAATGATCCGGATGACGGACCTCAGAGACGATTTCTACCGGTACGACGAAGCAGGCGCAAGACTGATCGGTGAGCGTTCGAGCAGGGTCTACGCGCTCGGACAGCGCATCCGCGTACAGCTTGCCGCGGTCGACGAATTTGCGGCAACCATTGATTTTGTGCCCGCAAAAGAGTAGAATTACAGGGAATACAGCAGAGGATTTCAGGTTATGGGGAATGAATCGGTTCGCCTGATTGCGAACAACAAGAAAGCTTATCACGATTATTTCATAGAGGACACCTACGAGGCGGGGATCGCGCTTGTCGGAACCGAGGTGAAGTCAATCCGCATGGGGCAGTGCTCCGTGAAGGAGGCTTACATCAAGGTCGAGGGCACGCAGGTGTTCCTTCTTGGGATGCATATCAGTCCCTATGAGAAAGGAAATCTCTTCAACCGGGACCCGCTCCGCACAAGAAAGATCCTTTTAAACCGCGCGGAGATTAACAAATTGAACGGCAAATGCCGTGAGAAGGGTTATACAATCGTTCCTTTGAAGGTTTACCTGAAAGGGAACCTTGTAAAGGTGGAAATCGGGCTTGCGCGAGGCAAGAAGCTTTACGATAAGCGCGAGACGATTGCGAAGAAGGATTTTCAGAGGGAACAGCAGCGGGACTTCAAGGACCGCGTTCGATAGAAACCATCACATTTTTCGGGAGGAACGGAAAATGACGACACATGAGAAGAAAGTACTGGTCATCGGGCATAAGAACCCGGATACGGATTCCATCTGCTCGGCGATTGCATACGCATGGCTTCGGGAGAAGATGACCGGCAGAAAACATGTGCCGCGGTGCTGCGGTGAAATCAACGCCGAAACGGCTTACGTATTGAAGCGGTTCAACGTACCTGCGCCGGATTACATCGAATATGTCGGCACGCAGGTCAAGGATATCGAAATCCGCGAGATGCCCGGCGTTGACCGGAACATGTCGTTAAAGCGCGCGTGGATGATGATGCAGGACAGCCACGTCGTGACGCTCTGCATTACGGACGCACAGGGACGGCTTGACGGCCTGATTACAATCAGCGATATCGCAAAGGCCGCGATGGAGCTTTCCGATTCGGGTATCCTTTCGGCTGCGAAGACGCCTTACGCGAACATTCTCGATACGCTTGACGGCGTCGCGGTCACCGGAGATACCGAAGGCCGCTGCTACACAAAGGGCAAGGTTTTGATTGCCGCAGCTAATCCGGATCTGATGGAGGATTATATCCGTCCGGGCGATCTGGTAATCCTCGGAAACCGTTACGAATCGCAGCTTTGCGCAATCGAGATGGGGGCTTCATGCCTCGTCGTCTGTGAAGGAGCGAAGGTTTCGATTACGATTCAAAGGCTTGCGGAAGAGAAAAACTGCGTGATTATCCAGTCGCCGCACGACGCATTTACCGTTGCGAGACTGATTGACCTTTCGATGCCGATCGGGTATTTCATGACGACCGAGAATCTTGTTACGTTCCGGACCGACGATTACATCGACAGCATCCGCGACGTTATGGCGAAGCGAAGAAACCGCGATTTCCCGATTCTTGACCATAAGGGAATCTTCCGCGGAACGATATCGCGCCGGAACCTGATGGATATGAGCCGGAAGCAGATTGTCCTTGTTGACCACAACGAGCCCGCGCAGGCGGTTGACGGCGTTGAGGAGGCCGAAATCCTCGAGATTATCGACCATCACCGGATCGGCGGGATTTCGACGTTCCAGCCGGTATACTTTAGGAATGTGCCGCTCGGCTGCACCGCGACGATTATCTGGCTGACCGCTAGGGAACAGAAGATTGACATCCCGAAGGACATTGCGGGGCTGATGTGCGCGGCGATTCTTTCCGACACGCTTGCGTTCCATTCGCCGACCTGTACGGACGCAGACCGCGAAGCGGCCGCGGCGCTTGCGAAGATTGCCGATGTCGATACCGACGAACTTGCGAGCAGTATGTTCGCAGCGGGATCGCATCTTGCGGAACGCTCACCCGAGGAGATTTTCTACCAGGATTATAAGAAGTTCAAAATCGGCTCGATTACGATGGGCGTCGGGCAGATCAATTCGATGAGCGGCGAGGAACTAAACAACATTGAGAAGCGTCTCGCACCGTTCCTTCTCGAGACGATGAAGCACAGCGACATCAAGATGCTGTTCTTCATGATGACCAACATTACGACCGAAACGTCGCGCGTCCTGTTCGCAGGAGAGGGTGCGAAGGACGTGCTTGAGGAAACGTTCGGCGTCAAAGCCGAAGGCAACGTCTGCGAGGTGCCGAAGCTTGTATCCAGAAAGAAGCAGTTTGTGCCCGGAATTTCGGTGCTGCTTCAGAACTGAACAGGTACAAGAGTAAAACCAAAAAAGCGGAGGAGAATACTTTATGAAGTTTTCTGTTCGAAAAGCATTCATCATCAGTTTGCTTTCCCTGTGCATGTTATTTTTCACGGCGTGTAAGGGGAATACTCAGGACAATCGTG
>JAGAES010000146.1 GCA_017613055.1 Lachnospiraceae bacterium
CGGATTATGTGTCATTGGTCGGAGCACAGCAAACTCGTTTTAGTGATGACGACGGTGCTTCTTCTTGCAGGAACCGTGGGAATTCTCGCGGCCGAATACACAAACCCCGCGACACTCGGGGATATGAGCCTTCCGAAGAAGATTCTGAACAGTCTGTTCCAGTCGGTCACGTTCCGTACGGCCGGATTTGCGTCCGTGCCGCAGGAGTCTTTACGGGAGACTTCGTGCGTGATGGGATGCGTGCTTATGTTCATCGGCGGCTCACCGATCGGAACGGCCGGCGGCGTCAAGACCGTAACGGCTTTCCTTGTACTGACGAACGCGTTTCATTACGTCCGCGGGGACAAGGAATCGGTCGTGTTCCGACGGACGGTTTCGCGTGAGATGATGCGTAAAGCGGCGGCTGTCGTATTAATCAGTTTCGGAGCCCTGCTTTTTATGCTTTTACTTCTGATGGGGACGGGCAATATCCCGCTAACGGATGCCATGTATGAGGTCGTGAGCGCCCTCGGCACGGTCGGCCTTTCAAGAGCGCTGACGCCGACCCTGAATGTGGCCGGAAGAATCATCATTATCCTTACCATGTACCTCGGGCGAATCGGTCCGATTTCCCTGGCGTGCTTCTTCGCAAAGGAGAATAATAAGAACCAGATTCGCCATGCGGAAGGAACCTTCTACGTAGGTTAGTTATTACGAGAAATACGAAAGATATCGGAGGATTACCATGAAAAAATCCATAGCCGTGCTGGGCCTTGGCAAATACGGCAAGAGCCTTGTTGAAAAACTCTACAAGATGGGTGCCGACGTTATGGCGGTTGACTCGGACGAGGAAGCGGTTCGTGAGATTGCCGGCAAATGCACCTCGGGCATCTGCGCGAACCTGGAGAATGAACGCGAAGTTGCCGCGCTCGGCCTTAAGAATATGGACATTGTCGTTTCGGCAATCGGCCACAACCTTGCTGCGTCCATTACTTCGGTATCGGTCGCAAAGGAGCAGGGGGTTCCGCTTGTCATTGCGAAGTCCTCGTCGGACCATATGACATCGATTCTTAAGAAGGTCGGCGCGGACCGGATTATCGATCCCGAAGGAGAGGGCGGCATGCGCCTTGCGCGGATTCTGATTTCGTCCTCATTTAAGGATTTCTACGAAATCGACGAGAATATGTACGTCATCGAGTCAATCGCGCGGAAAGAGTGGATCGGGAAGAGCCTTGTGGAACTCGAACTCCGAAAATCCATGGGCGTCAACGTTATCGCGGTCAAGGAGCCGGACCATCATTGGCATTTTGTCGATCCGAAGAAGAAAATTTCGGCGGAGACCATATTCCTGATTGCGCTTGAAAGAAAAGACATGGATAAGTGGAAATAAATGCCGGAGCGGAAGGCTTTTCGGAAAATGGGAGAGTTACGGATGAAGAAGGAATATTGGGTTGCACGTGCCGTACTGGTCGTACTGACCGCGGTACTGTGCCTGATTATAACGATACATGAGGACGGGACGACGAAGTTCTTCGTGACCGTCGTATATGCCGCAGGGACACTCTTTCTAAGCTTCCCGGCAGAGAGAATCAGTCAGCGGATGATTCGTATCGGGGACATGATCCGAAGCGGATGGAAGCGAATGCTTTATTATGTCGGACTTCTTGCCGCTTTGCTTCTTCTTTCGCTTGGCGCTTATTTCGTCATCTCGGGGGAATGGTTCGGAAACACGCCGAAGACACTTAGTGACGGACTGATGATCGTACTTTTCTACAGTGTGGCGATTGTCGCGATCCTGTTGCCGTACAACCTTACCTTGATTGTGCTGTTCATCCGGAAACGACTGAAAGAAGAGAGCGAAAACGAAACGGAATAAAAAACGAGGCTGCCATTCGGCAGCCTCGAACTTGTCTCCGGGGAAATTATGCATGCAGGCGCGCTATCAGGTCCGGAAGGGCTTTTTCAAACTCCGAGCCGTACCAGTGGTCGTTCGGATCTTTCTTAGTCTCCTCGATGCAGCGAAGCGTGTAGTCCGCAGCGAGAACCGCAGCGTCATAGATGCTCCGGCCGCTCATCAGCGCGCCGGTAAATGCGGACGCATAGATATCACCGGTACCGTGGCAGCCCTTTTCGAACTTCTTATGCGCATAGTAGCGGTACTTTCCACCCTCGTAAACCGCAACGCCGGTCGAATCGGGGCTGTAGCTGACGCCGGTCAGAACGATGTTCTTAACACCGAGTGCGTTAAGTTTCTCAAACAGTGAGAGAACGAACGCTTCGTCGTAAACCTCGCGGTATTCCGTGCCGGTGAGCAGGCACGCTTCGGTGATATTCGGAAGCGTGATATCCGCGCGTGCCACAAGCTTCTTCATCGCTTCGACGAACGCGGCGTCAAAGCCTGCATAAAGCTTTCCGCCGTCCGCCATCGCGGGGTCGACAATGAAAGGCGCCCCGGGCTTCAGCACCGAATTTGCGATGTCGGTCACATAGTCAATCTGGTGGCTGCTTCCGAGGTAGCCGGTATACATGGCCTCGAACTGAATTCCTTCCTTTTGCCAGTGGGCGAGAATCTTCGGCATCTCCTCCGTGAGGTCACAGAAGGTATAGCCGGTAAATCCGCCGGTATGGGTGGAAAGAACAGCAGAAGGCAATATCGCTGTTTCCAGGCCGCAGGCGGATAGAATCGGGAGTGCGACGGTAAGCGAGCACTGTCCGACGCACGAGATGTCCTGAACTGTCAGGATTCTTTTATAACTCATTTTTTCTTCCTTTCCCGGGTGTCCCCAAGGGGACGGTTCTTCCGCAGTTTTCTAATATCTAACACCAAATGGGAAGAGATGTCAAGAGAAAATAGTTACTGTTCGGGTGCGGGCGGCCCACGGGGGATTGCGGGGCGGCCCGGGAATGAAAAGTTCTTATAATTTCTTCGCATTGCTTTGACATTTTTCGCCTTCTGCGGTAAAATAATATGAGGCCTTGCGGAGAATCGGAGGGAGGGGAACCGTGCATGTTTTCATTTGTTGCGGACAATATCGGAACGATTGCGGTAAGCCTGATTCTGCTGATTTTGGTTGGACTGGCTGTGCGTAAGATTGTCGCAGACCGGCGCGCGGGAAAGCATTCCTGCGGCGGGAACTGCGGCGGCTGTCCGATGAGCGGACAGTGTCATAAAAGAGAGGAGAAAACCGAATGAACGAACGATTTGACCACAGGTGCTCGGACGCCCTTGTAACCGTCACCGACAAGAACGGGACCCCGCTTGCCGGCGTTCCCGTAAGATTCCGCCTTAGTAACCATGAGTTTCTGTTCGGTGTCGGAGCTTTCGATACCTTAAGCATCGGCGAACACAGCCCGTTTGCTTACCGCTCGTTCAAGGTCGGCGATAAGACGATTGACCGCGCGTTCTTTCAGGAGAGAGTGGATTTGCTCACCGACGCGTTCAACTACGGTACGCTTCCGTTTTACTGGGGCGGATACGAAATGAAGGAAGGCGAGCCGCAGTTTGAGAACCGCATGGAAGCCGCGCAGTATCTGAAGGCGCACGGCGTGACCCCGAAGGGACATCCGCTTTGCTGGCATACGTCCTGTGCGGACTGGCTCCTGAAATATGACAACAAGACAATCATGGACAAGCAGCTTGCGCGAATCCGGCGCGACGTTACGGCGTTCAAGGGCGTCATCGATATCTGGGACGTCATCAATGAGACCGTCATCATGCCCGTGTTTGACCGCTATGACAACGCCATCACGCGAATCTGCAACGCATACGGACGCCTGACGCTGATTAAAGAGGTGTTCGCGGCTGCGCACGATGCCAATCCGGACGCGCTTCTTCTGATTAACGATTTCAACCTGTCGCCGAATTACCAGAAGGTCATCGAGGAGTGCCTCGATGCCGGCGTTCCGATCGGAGCCATCGGCATCCAGACGCACCAGCATCAGGGCTACCATGGACTCGACTGGCTGAATGACGTGCTGAAGCGGTTCTCGCAGTACGGGATTCCGTTACATTTTACGGAGAATACGCTCGTGTCCGGGCATCTGATGCCGCCGGACATCGTGGATTTGAATGACTATCAGGTCGAGGAGTGGCCGACGACGCCCGAGGGCGAGGAACGGCAGGAGCGCGAGTGGAAAGAGATGTACGAGACGCTCTTCGGGCATCCCGCAGTTACCGCAATCACCGGCTGGGACCTCGCGGACGGGGCATGGCTGCACGCGCCGAGCGGACTGATCCGCATGGACAACTCGGTGAAGCCTTCCTACAAGACGCTGAAGAAGCTGATCAAGGAAGACTGGGCGACCGATGTAACGCTCACGACCGACGCGAACGGGCAGGTGAACCTGCACGGCGTGCGCGGCGCATATGAAGCTACAGCAGACGGCGGCAAGGCGGACTTCGTTCTTTCGAAGGACACGCCCGCAATTACGATTTCGATGTAGATGTGCGGTTTGCTTTTGAAAATGGCATAACCGCAATTAAGATTACAACGAAAACGATTACGTTACGGCAGCTCGGATTCCGGTCCGCGCCTGCCGTCAGGAGACACTGAGAAAAATGGGAAAGCCAATCATCAAACAGGAACGCGTGGAAACGCTTTGCGACAAGAAGTTCCTGCGTTTATATGACCTGAATTACGCGGAGGGACGGCATTATTTCGACGCGACGAGAAGACCGGTTGAGAAGCTCGTTGCGACCAAATCCGACGAGGAGTTCCGAACGATGCTTCCGGATGCGGTGACCATCGCGGTGGTGTTGCATTTGCCGGAGGAGGAGCCGAAGCTCCTGATGAATTACGAGTACCGGTATCCGGTCGGGCAGTTTCTGTTAAGCCCCGTGGCAGGACTTCTGGACCCCGGTGACGAGGAGAGCGAGGACCCGATTCGGACGGGTGCCGCTCGAGAGATTTTCGAGGAGACCGGCATCCGCGTGAAGGAGACCGACACGATTACGGTGCTGAATCCGTGCGCTTTTTCGTCGCCCGGAATGACCGACGAGAGCAACGCGTTTCTGTGCGCGGACATCACGCTAGCGGACCTTTCTTCGCTGACGCACGGCGAAGCGGAGAGCACCGAGCTGTTCAACGGGTTCGAACTTCTGACAAGAGAGCAGGCGGCGGAGATCTACCGCACGGGAAGAGATAAGTACGGCAACACGTTCTCGCTTGCAACGTGGGCGCTGCTCGGGTTTTTCGCATTTGGAAGGTAAGCGGTGAAGGCTGCCTGCGAACGAGAGCCGGAAAACGATGAAGGTAATCTGCTAACGGAAACCGGTAAGGAGCTAGGGTGATTTACGATAAGGACATACGCGAGCCGCTGTTCGATTTCCTCGAGGAAACGTACGGCAAAGTGCGCGTTATCGAAGAGAAGACAATCGGCAAGTCGAGAGCGGACGTATTTCTCGTGCTCACCGGAGAAATCTGGGGGCTTGAGATTAAAAGCGATGCGGATACTTACACGAGACTTGCCGGGCAGGTGAAGGACTACGACCGGTTCTTTGATAAGAATCTGGTTGTTGTCGGAACGAGCCATGCGATGCATATTGAGGAGCATGTGCCCGCGCACTGGGGCATCATCACGGTCGATCAGACCGATGCAGGGCCGGATTTTTATCTTCTGAGGCAGCCTTCAGAAGGAACGAAGGTGACTTGGGAGCGGAAACTCGGACTGCTGTGGCGGCCGGAACTCGCGGCGCTTCAGGAAACGTTCCGGATGCCTCGGTATAAGGAGAAGAGCAAGGATTTCGTCGTGAAGGCGATTGCCGGGCAGATCGGGGAACTGATTCCCGAAGAAGAACTCCGAATCGAGTTCACGAAACAGCTTTTCGAGCGGGATTATACCGA
>JAGAES010000147.1 GCA_017613055.1 Lachnospiraceae bacterium
AAGCGGCCGGTCGGGTTGATGAATATCTTCGTGGCGTCCGTCATCATCTCCGCGGGGATAACGGCGTCGATAACGTACTTCTTAACGTCTTTATGAATCTGCTCCTGCGTCACTTCCGGATCATGCTGCGTCGAAACGACGATCGCGTTCACGTGCACCGGCTTGCCGTTCTCGTCGTATTCAACCGTAACCTGCGACTTGCCGTCGGGACGGAGATACGGAAGCGTACCGTTCTTGCGGACTTCCGCGAGTCGTCTCGTCAGCTTGTGCGCAAGGCTGATCGGCATCGGCATATACTCGGGCGTCTCGTTGGTTGCATAGCCGAACATCATGCCCTGGTCACCCGCGCCGATGGCGGCAATGTCCTCGTCCTTCATCTCGCCGGTCTTCGCCTCAAGCGCCTTATCCACGCCCATCGCGATGTCCTTACTCTGCTCATCGAGCGCCACAATCACGCCGCACGTGTCAGCGTCAAATCCGTACTTCGCGCGGTCATAACCAATCTCACGGATCGTATCGCGAACGGTCTTCTGAATATCCACATAGCCTTCGCTCGTAACCTCGCCCATGACCAGCACCAAACCGGTCGTGATGGATGTTTCGCAGGCCACGCGGCTCATCGGGTCCTGCTTAATCAGCTCGTCGAGAATCGCGTCGCTGATCTGGTCGCAAATCTTATCGGGATGTCCTTCCGTCACCGACTCTGAAGTAAACAATCTCTTCTCCATGGTTTCTTCCTAACTGTCTCCTCTCGGCGTTACCGCCGGAAAATGTGATGAAAACAGTGCCGGAACAAACTTCCGGCACTGGAATGCCTTTCTATGCGAATTTCGGCTTACGGCGTCCGGGTGCGGCGGTCTGCTTCTCAATCGAAGCACCGAGCGCCCGAAGCTTCTCATCGAAGTTTTCGTAGCCTCTTTCGATATATTCAATGTCCCGGATTACGGTTCTTCCCTCCGTTGCCAGAGCTGCAATCGTAAGTGCCGCGCCGGCACGCAGATCCGGTGTGTTCAGAATGGCTGCGGTTGCCTTCTCGATTCCCTCGATGATGGCAACGTTGGAGCCCTCAACCTTAATATTCGCTCCCATTTTCCGAAGCTCCGCAACATACTTGAAGCGGTTTTCGAAGATGGTCTCATTGATATAGCTGGTTCCGTCGCCGAGCATCAGAAGCGCTGCCATCTGCGGCTGCATATCGGTCGGAAAACCGGGATATACGCGGGTCTTTACGGTGCTCGCGTGAGGTCTGCGGCTGCAGCACACACGAACGGAATCGTCGTATTCATTTACTTCCGCACCGATTTCCACGAGCTTCGCGGAGATGGCTTCCAAGTGCTTCGGGATAACGTTCTTCAAAAGCACGTCGCCCTTCGTTGCGGCAGCCACGCACATAAACGTGCCTGCTTCAATCTGATCGGGAATGATGGAATAGGTGTTGCCGTGGAACTTCTGCACGCCGCGTACACGGATTACATCGGTACCTGCGCCCTTTATGTTCGCGCCGAGGCTGTTCAGGAAGTTGGCCACGTCTACGATGTGCGGCTCCTTCGCCACGTTCTCGATGATGGTCTGGCCTTCGGCCATGGACGCCGCAAGCATAATGTTGATGGTTGCTCCGACGCTTACCACGTCAAGGAAGATATGGCTTGCGCGAAGATGCGATGCGGTGGCGTGAACGAAACCGTTCTCGGTTGTTACGGTTGCTCCGAGTGCCCGGAATCCTTTTAGATGCTGGTCAATCGGACGGGATCCGATATCGCATCCTCCCGGCATCGCTACGGTTGCATTGCCGCGCTTTCCGAGAAGCGCGCCGAGCAGGTAGTAGGACGCGCGGATCTTCTGGATGTAATCGTAATCCACCATTTCCGTGTGGATCGTCGCACCGCAAATCCGTACCGTGTGCCGGTCAACCCGGTCGACCACGGCTCCGATTGCCGCGATTGCTTCCAAAAGAACATTCGTATCGCTTACATCCGGCAGGTTTTCAATGGTAACGAAGTCGTCACACATAATCGCTCCGGCCAGAATTCCGAGCGCCGCGTTCTTTGCGCCGCTGATCGTTACCTCGCCGGCAAGCGACTTGCCTCCGTTGATCACGTACTGTTCCATAAGAGTCCTCCTCATGGCTATATCATTTGTCGGAAGGCACTTTAAATGCCTTCTCGATGGCTTCATCATTTATCCGAAAGCAGTCCGAGGAGCGCTTTCTCGATGGCCTCATCATCCTCCCGGAGAACGGCGTCAAGCGCCTGGGCCGCCAGGTCGGTGTGCACCTTGGTCGGTGCTTTGGAGACATCGTCCGCCTCCGGGCGTCCGTTCTCCATCTCATCCTTCACCGCATCGGCGATGTCACCGGAAATCTTCGTGAATTCCTCACCGAATGCTTCCTCCGCAGGTTCGGCTGCGAGTTTCACATCGTCATCATTAAGATCCGCGAAGAACGAAATCTGTCCGTCTTCTTCCTCGTTGTCGGCATACAGCGATTCCGATTCTTCTTCGTCCGGTTTAATCTCTTCAAAAGCATCGAATCCGTTCTCCGGCTCGGCTGCTTCTTCAGGCTCCGTCTCAACCTCTTCCGTCTCCGGCATCGGTACTTCTTCGGGTTCTTCGAAGAACTCGTCCGGTTCCGGCTCGGCTGCCGGTTCTTCCTTACGGTAACTGCTCGGGAGCGTTACCAGTGTCGGAACGGCGTCCTCATTATCCCAGGAAGAACGGCTCTTGCGCTTTTCCTCCTGCGGGAAATAATCCCTAATCACGACATCGTCGTCATCATCTTCCTGCGTTCTTGCCTTTTCAATTGCAAGCGCAATAATATCAAGCTCTCCGAAGCTGTCGTCCGAAACGGCTTCCGGCTCCTCGGGAACTTCCTCATAAACGGGCTCGTCCGCGCTCTCCTCGGAAGCAGGCTCTTCTGCGTCCTCTTCGAAGAACGTGTCGTCGACTTCAGGCTCTTCCTCAACCGGTTCAGCATCTTCCGTTTCAAAACGGATTGTCTCCGTGGCATCTTCCGGAACGGATTCCTCCGCGGTCGGGAAGATGATATCTTCAACGGCTTCGAGATCCTCTTCTGCGGGTTCGGCTGCCTCGGCAGTCTCCTCTTCCGGCTCTTCTTCCGTTATTTCTTCTGCTTCTTCCGATTCGGCCGCTTCGGTCTCTTCCGGCTCAGTTTCCTCTTCGAAGAATCCTTCGTCTCCGGCGGGTTCCTCTGCTTTTACAGGCTCTGCCTCAAAACCTTCTTCGCTGAGCGCTTTCTCGCGGTCCTCCGCAATTGCTTCCGAAACCGTCTCGCCGATGGCTGCAGACAGATCAAAGAACGTATCGTCGTCCTTTGCCTCCGGAACGGTTTCCGTTTCGGGCTCCGGTTCTGCTTCCGAAACGGGTGCGGCGATTACGGGAACGTCCGGTGCTTCCTCATCGTCAAATTCTTCTTCGGCCGCAGGCTTCACCTCGGGCATCTTCACCGTTACGCCCTTCTCTGCACAGGCGCCGAGAAGAACATGGGCCTTGGCGGCAGATTCGGTACCGGCGAACCAGAGGAGCACATCCTTACATTCCTGTGCGCACTTCCGGTAATCTTCCATCTTGAAGTATGCCTTCGCAAGCTCCAGTCCCCAGACGTCGCTGTAATCCTCTTCCTTCAGTTTCGAAAGACTCTTTACGAGGTATTCGGGACCTTTGCCGAGCATTGCGTCCACGCGGTAACGGTATATCAGGCGCTCCGGATTGTCCGGCTCCTGTTTTCGGAATTCTCTTATATAGGTTTCCGCCTCTTCCGGGGCGTTCGTCTTCAGGCACAGTTCAATCAGACCTACCAGAACTTTGTGCGTCGAAGCGTGATTATGCATTTCCACATAGACTTCCTTGGCGTCTTCATAACGGCGCTTTTTGAGGAAGGCATTGGCCATCGTCATCAAGTCGCGAACGGAGCTGACTTTCTCGGGATTGACCTTCTCGGCAATCTGGACCGCCGAATCATAATCCCCTTCTTTCATATACTCTTTGATCGCATTGATTTTCGACGTAGTGGTCAAAAGCATAGTCGTCCACAACTCCCTTTCCGGTAATGATGAACTGCGTCTTCCCGTCTAAATGGGCATACCCATATCATTTTATATATTACATCTACATTATCATATCACCAAAACCGCATTCTAGCAAGGTTTTTCTTCGGTTTTTCCACAATTTATGCCGTTTTTTTCGCCTCCTATCCACAATATTCTGTGATTTTTCTGTGAACACACGGAAAATGTTACGATAACCCACAAAAAAACGGCCAACCGAAGTTGACCGATACCGTCAAAAAAACCGTGCGGCACATGTTGAACTGCTTTTCAGAACGTTACCGAGGCAGTTAACTCGGTCCAGGTTTCCTCACGGCACATGAAAGATTCCGCTTAGTGCTGCTGCATTCCTGCCCTGACACGGTTCACAGATTTCCATTGCGCGAGACCCGGACGTCAACGCCACTTGCATCGGGCTGCTTCCGATCGGCACGCCCGCGATATGCCATCACCCCTGCTATAGCGGATTTCAGGTTCAGGGCACCGCTACCTCCCCGGCTGCACGGTGTTCCCAGTATACCTTTTTTCCCTTCAAATGTCAACGGAAAGCTCAACAAATGCTACTCCTTTCGCGCTTTATTGAAATAAAAAAGAATCCCGAAAACCGAGATTCTTCTTTAAGAGGCGCGAACCGGATTTGAACCGGTGATCAAGGTGTTGCAGACCTATGCCTTACCACTTGGCTATCGCGCCGAATTATATAGCCAGTCATAAGGACTCCGTCAGTTGCTTCGCAACTGCCACCTCATGACATGTACTCCCCCTGTTGGACTCGAACCAACGACATTGCGGTTAACAGCCGCATGCTCTACCGACTGAGCTAAGGAGGAAGACTGAAAGCTCCCTTTGTAGCAAAATAAAGGACTTTCGTCCTTTGTTTTGTCTCATTATTCATTGTGCCTTCAAAAAATCATACTGAAAAAGAATGTAGCAAACGCCATTAGAAGCCGACTTCGTCGGCGGCGTTCGCGTAGGTCACGAGATTACTTCCCACTTCGTGGGCCCCTTCTCGCGACATCTCCTTGTAAGAAATCAGGTTAAGCCCTCGACCTATTAGTATCGGTCCGCTCCATGTGTTGCCACACTTCCACTCCCGACCTATCAACCTCGTAGTCTTCAAGGGGTCTTACTAGCTTCTGCTATGGGA
>JAGAES010000148.1 GCA_017613055.1 Lachnospiraceae bacterium
ATCCACTTCCATGGCTTCCACCTGTGCATCCTGCATGTCCCTGATGGCAGCAGGTGTACCCATCAAGAAGATGGTTGCCGGGATTTCCTGTGGTCTTGTAACCGGCGATACCGATGATGATTACATCGTTTTGACTGATATCCAGGGTCTTGAGGACTTCTTCGGCGATATGGACTTCAAGGTAACCGGTACGACCGAGGGTATTACCGCAATCCAGATGGATATTAAGATTCACGGTCTGACCCGTCCGATTGTGGAAGGTGCGATTGAACGCTGCCGTCAGGCAAGACTGTTCATCATGGACACCTGCATGAAGCCCGCCATTGCCGAGCCTCGTAAGGAAGTAAGCAAGTACGCTCCGAAGATTATCCAGATGACGATTGATCCGCAGAAGATCGGCGACGTGGTCGGACAGAGAGGCAAGACGATCAACGCCATCATCGAGATGACGGGCGTTAAGATCGACATCAACGATGACGGCATGGTTTCGATCTGCGGTACCGATCCCGAGGCTATGGAGAAGGCCCGCAAGCTGATTGAAATCATCGTAACCGAGTTCGAAGAGGGCATGATTCTCGAGGGCAAGGTTGTCAGCATCAAAGATTTCGGCGCATTCCTTGAATTTGCTCCGGGCAAGGAAGGAATGGTTCACATTTCCAAGATTGCAAAGCAGCGTATCAATCATGTCGAGGATGTTCTGACCCTCGGCGACGTTGTCAAGGTTGTATGCCTCGGCAAGGACAAGATGGGACGTCTCAGCTTCTCCATCAAGGATCTGAAAGAGAATCAATAGTTTTGAGATACGCGGGTGCCATAAAACGGAATAACCTTCCTTTTTGTGGCACCTTTCTCAAAAAGGGGTTATAAGAATTACCATAGGGGGTGGATAAAGCTTGAAACAGTATATGACATTTCACGAAAATCCCGAAATCCTTCACGTTAACACGGAGGCGGACCGGAACTATTACATTCCGTTTGCTCCCGGGGAGGACGCCTTCGGAAGCCGAAAGACTTCCGGCCGTCTTACCGACCTGAACGGAGACTGGGATTTTACTTTTTATGAGAGCTTTGCGGAAATGCCGAACGATTTTCTGAATCGGAAGGCAGCGGATGTCATTCCGGTTCCTTCGTGCATTCAGCTGAAGGGCTACGACAAGCCTCAGTATACGAATTTTGCTTATCCTTTCCCGTATGATCCGCCGTTCATTCCGGCCGATAATCCGGTTGCGGTTTATCACCGCACGTTCGATTACAAAGAGGACGGAAGAGAGCGCTATCTTGTGTTTGAAGGCGTTGACAGCTGCTTTTATCTGTTCGTGAACGGGCAGATTTTCGGTTATGCGCAGGTCAGCCACGCAATGCACGAATTCCGCATCACGGAAGCGCTTACGGAAGGCGAGAACCACATTGTCGTTGCCGTTTTGAAATGGTGCGACGGTTCATATCTTGAGGATCAGGACAAGATCCGCATGAACGGAATATTCCGTGACGTATATCTTCTTACGAGACCGAAACAGCATATTTCGAAATATGTTTATACGACAACGTTCGGCGATGATTACGAAACCGCCGCGCTGCATGTCGAGACTTCAACGGACGCAGCCGTTTCCTATGTCCTTAAAGACAGGGACGGAACCGTTATCAAAGAAGGCAAAGCCGACGAAGACGGCTTCTTCGACATCAAGATTGACGCTCCGGTTTTATGGAATCCCGAGAAACCGTATCTTTACGACCTGACTCTGATTACCGATGACGAAATCATCGGCGAGAAGGTCGGCCTTCGTGAGATTACGATTAAGGACGGCGTTTTCAAGGTCAACAAGCGTCCGGTCAAATTAAGAGGCGTAAACCGTCACGACAGCTACGGAAAGACCGGTTATGTATGTGACGAGCGCATGATGCGCGAGGATCTGTACCTGATGAAGCGGTGCAACATCAATACGATCCGCACATCGCATTATCCGAATCAGCCGCTGTTTTATCAGCTTTGCGATGAAATCGGCATGTTCGTCATCGACGAAGCCGACCTCGAGTCGCACGGCTCCGTAACCGCGGCGAACGGTTCGGAATGGAAGGCCGGATATGATCAGATTGCAATGCTTGCAACCAATCCGATCTTCGCAAAGGCCGTCACCGACCGGATTATGAAGCTCGTAAACCGCGACATTAACCGTCCGTGCGTGATTCTCTGGTCAATGGGCAACGAAGCGGGCTACAGCAGGTACATCGAAGACGCGGTCAAGCTTGTGAAAGCAACCGATATCTCAAGGCCGGTGCATTACGAGAGCAGCCGCTACGTGTTAGATGGAACGACCAAGGACGAACTCGATATCGAATCGCAGATGTACGCGCCGCTTTCGGATATCATCAAGTATCTGAATGACGAAAACAACAAAAAGCCTTATTTCCTTTGCGAATACTCGCATGCGATGGGCAACAGCAACGGCGACCTTGCCGGTTACTGGGATATGATTTACGCGAATCCGAAGCTGATGGGCGGATGTGTCTGGGAATGGACCGACCATTCCGTTTCGTTAGGACAGACTTCGGACGGCCGTGAGAAATGGGGATACGGCGGGGACTTCGGCGACGAAACCCAGAACGACGGAAACTTCTGTTGCGACGGCCTCTTAACGCCCGACCGGAAGATGCATACCGGACTTTACGAATTAAAGCAGTGCTACCGGCCGATTACCGTGACGCCTTCCGAATTCGACAGTACCGTTTACGTGCTCAATAACCGGATGGATTTCACCGCTTTTGAAGAGTTATTCTCGCTTTCGATGGAATTAAAGGACAGCGGCAGATTTGTTTACGAAACACCTGTTGACATCACGCTTGATCCCGGTCAGTCTCTTACAATCAAAGTGCCCGAAGTTCCGCAGAACCACGGTGAAGACGTCCGTGTCCGTTTCATCACCCGTTATAAGAAGGATACGCCTTATTGCGAGAGCGGAACCGAAGCCGGTTTTGACCAGCTGTGTCTTCGTTCGTCGACGCACCGGTTTGCTCCAGTGAAACTTGCCGGAAGACTGTTCCTGCACGCGAAAGAGGACGATAACAATTATACGATTGAAACGAAGGAAGCCGTTTATACGGTATCGAAGAAAACTGCTTCCTTAACTTCGCTGCTGATTGACGGTGAAGAGATGTTCCGGGCTCCTTCATCGTTTAACCTGTACCGTGCGCCAATTGACAACGACGGCCGCATCCGTAAGGAATGGGATACATTCCGGCTCGGGAACCTCATTCCGAAGGTATACTCGATGAAGATGATCGAAGCGGTTGACGTCGTCACGATCAAAGCAGACCTTTCGCTCGGCTCGGCAGGTTTCTATCCGGCCGCGCAGATCAACCTCGAATACACATTCCATCCGGCAGGAGAGATCAATATCAAAACACAGGTTAAGGTAAACGAACAGATTACCTACCTGCCGCGTTTCGGTATCCGTTTCTTCCTCCGCGACGATTTTGAGGATTTCAGCTATTACGGGTCCGGTCCTCTTGAAAGCTATGAAGACAAGAATCTGGCTTCCTATGTGGACCTGCATCATACGACCGTAACGAATAACCACGAGGATTATGTAAGACCGCAGGAGAATTCCTCGCACTACGCCTGCCGCTATGCGACGGTTTCAACCGACCGCTATGTGATCAGGCTTGATGCGGAGCCGGAATTTTCGGTGAACGCGTCACATTTCTCGCAGGAACAGTTAAAAGAAAAGAAGCACAACTGGGAATTGATTCCGGAAGACCGCACCGTGCTTTGCGCGGACTACCGGATGTCCGGCGTCGGTTCCGCAAGCTGCGGACCGGATCTGGACGAATTCTACCGGTTAAGCGAGAAAGAGTTTTCCTTTGCGCTGTGGCTTTCCGCAAAGAAACTCGGAAAGATTTAATGAATGAGCCGACTGTTTTATAAAACCGAAGCGGGACGGGACTGGAATAAAGCGCTTCCTGTCGGGAACGGCAGGCTGGGAGCGATGATTTTCGGCAATTCCGATTGCGAGCACCTGCAGTTAAACCAGGATTCCGTCTGGTACGGCGGTCCGATGAGCCGCGTGAATCAGGATGCGAAGGACCATCTGCCGGAAGTCCGTTCACTGATTCTTGCGGGCCGGATTTCCGAAGCGGAAGACCTGCTGCTTCATTGCTTTACGGCTACGCCGCAGAGTGAGCGCACATACGCGACGCTCGGGGATTTAAACATCCGGTTTAAGAATATCAACGGGCCGGTGAGCGGCTACGAGCGGGAGCTCGACCTTGATTCGGCTGTTTTCCGGCTTAAGAAAACACATAACGGCATCACATACCGGGAAGAGATTTTTGCGAGCAATCCGTCCGGGCTTTTGGTCATCCGGATTGCCGCCGATAAGGGCAATCCGTTCGATGCGGATGTTACGTTCGGGCGCATGACATTTTACGACAGTTCGTTCCATGACGATTCGACGATCTATTCAATGGGTTCGATGGTCGGAGAGAATTACCGCTATGCTGCGGGACTGACTTCGATGCATACCGGCGGAACCGTCGAGTGTCAGGGCGAATATCTCGTGTGCAGGGGCGTCAAGGAACTGGTTCTTCTGTTCACGGCAACAACGACATATTACGTTCCGGACCCGCTTTCGGAGGTGAAATTCCTATTGAGCTCCGGGCGGAACCGCGATTATCACGAGCTTTATTCCGAGCATGTAAAAGATTACCGGGCACTGTTTTCAAGAGCGGAATTCGATTTTTCCTACGACAGCGAGATGGATTCGGTTCCGACCGATGACCGGCTTAAGCTTTTCTCGCCGGAGAGTCCCGATAACGGACTTGTTAAGACGTATTTTGATTTCGGACGTTATCTTTTGATTGCAAGTTCCCGCGAGGGTTCGCTTCCCGCGAATCTGCAGGGCATCTGGAATCCGCATATGGACCCGCCGTGGGGCAGTAAGTATACAATCAATATTAATACCGAGATGAACTACTGGCCGGCGGAAATGTACGGACTCGGCTGCTGCCAGCTGCCGCTTTTCGATTTGATGCTTAAGATGAGCGAGACGGGGCAGAAGACCGCGCGCGACATGTACGGCTGCAGAGGCATCGTCGCGCACCACAACACCGACATGTGGGGCGATACTGCGCCGCAGGATGCCTGGATTCCGGCAACCTACTGGGTGATGGGTATTGCGTGGCTCTGTACGCATATCTGGTCACATTATCAATATTCCGGCGACACGGCTTTTCTCGAGAAGATGTACCCCGTAATGCGGGAATCGGTGCAGTTCTTCCATGATTTTCTGATCGAGAAGGACGATACCGTCATTCTCTGTCCGTCGCTTTCGCCGGAGAATACGTACCGGCTTCCAAGCGGAGAGGAAGGGCATCTGTGCTACAATTCCACAATGGACCTTGAGATTCTCCGCGATCTGTTCACGGAATTTCTGAAGGCCGCCGAAATCCTTGAGGACGCCGATGCTGATTTCCTTGCGCGTACCAAAACGCTTCTTTGTAAGATTCCGCCGATACGCGTCGGAAAATTCGGGCAGGTTATGGAATGGCCCGAGGATTATGAGGAATTGGAGCCCGGGCACCGGCATATTTCGCATCTTTATGCATTGTATCCGTCCGATCAGATTCATGCCGACGATCCGGACAATACTTTATTCAACGCTGCCGGCGTGACGCTTCAGCGACGTCTTAAAAACGGCGGCGGCCATACCGGCTGGAGCCGCGCATGGATTATGAATCTGTATGTCCGTCTTCGGAACGGAGAGAAGTTTTACGAGAATCTTGTTGCGCTTCTTAAGAGGAGCACGTTAGAAAATCTTCTTGACAATCACCCGCCGTTTCAGATTGACGGGAATTTCGGCTCGATAGCGGCGCTCGGAGAAGCGTTCCTATATTCGAACGAATCACGCGCCGTATTGCTTCCGGCTCTTCCGAAGGCTTTCTCGGACGGTTATTTCAAAGGGCTTTACGCAAAGGGCGGAGCCGTATATAACCTGTATGTAACAGGCGGAAGACTGTCGCATTTTACGGTACGGGCAGAGTATAAAGACTACGAAGCGGAAGCGGTCTACGAGGACCGCACCTTCACGGTTTCTTTGAAACAGGGCGAAGAAGCCGTTTATGAATTATAAACCTGAGGTTAACGGATGAACTTTTTTGAATTTCTGAAAATCCTGATTCTCGGCATTGCCGAAGGCATTACCGAGTTTCTTCCGATCAGCAGCACGGGCCACCTGCTTATTCTCGAGCAGCTGCTCCGTCCCGACTGCTTAAAGGATGCAGCCTTTTCGGAGCTGTTCACCGTGGCGGTTCAGCTCGGCGCGATTCTCGCGGTTATCTTAATCTACTTCAGGCAGCTCTGGCCGCTCGGAATGACCGAAGAGAAGCGGGTTATCGTCAAAGGACCTAAGGTTTATCTGTGGCTTAAGATTTTCATCGCCTGTATTCCCGCTGCCATAGCGGGACTCCTGTTCGATAACTTATTCGATCTGTTCTTCCACGGACGGCGAAGCATCGTAACCGTAATGATCACGTTAATCCTTTACGGTATCGTATTTCTCTTCATAGAGCGCTACAGCAGGGAGAATCCGCCGCGTTACAAGACGCTCGGATCGATTCCGATGAAGCTTGCCGTCTATATCGGCTGCTTCCAGATTCTCGCGATGATCCCCGGCACGTCCCGTTCGGGTATCACGATTATCGGCGCGATGCTTCTCGGCGCAAGCCGCGGCGTCGCGACGGAATTCACGTTTTTCCTCGAGATTCCGACGATTATCGGCGCATCCCTCTGGAAGCTCATCAAGTACCGTTTCGATTTCGACGGCATGCAGTACGCGATTCTTCTCTGTGCGATGATCGTGGCATTTCTCGTCGCTTTCGCAACCGTCAACTGGATGATTGATTACGTGAAGAAACATGATTTCAAAGTCTTCGGCTGGTACCGGATCGGCCTCGGACTGTTTCTATTATTCATATTGCTGATTACATAAAGGAATGAGGTGAGATGAATGGCTAACAAGAATACGAAAGACAGCACGTCGAAGAAGTATCCCGGCTCGAAGTTTAACAATAAAGCCATTGAGAATGCCGAGAAGAACTCCGTCAACGTGAACGTTGCACTCGATAAGAAGGGCTCCTCGACAAATGCCACGGAGGAATACCTTGAGGAGATGCGCAGAAAGAAGGAACTCGTTGACGATATTGTCATTATCATCACGATTCTTGTTGCAATTCTGCTACTGCTGAGTCTGTTCAATCTGTGCGGCTCCATCGGTAACGTGTTCAAGGGCATTATGAATGCTTTCTTCGGAAAAGCCATGTCATTTGTCTTCCCGTTCGCTCTTGTGTTCTTTGTGTTCTTTACAAGGTCCAACAAGGGAAATCCGGTTGCGACGCGGAAATCGATTTATTTCTGGACGTTAATCTGTCTCGTGTGCGGCATTATCAATACCGCAACCGGCGATGCCGAACATTTTGAGTTTAAGTTCCGGCATATGGGCAGTTCGTTCAAGGCGCTTGTCAATAATGACGGCGGTCTGATCGGTGAGATTCTTTCGTGTCCGCTTGTGCATTTCTTTAACAAGGCCGCCACAATTCTGATCTTCTGTACGCTGATTCTGATTTGCATCATACTGATTACCGGCAAGGCAGTCATTCATGCAATCCGCAAGAAGCGTGCCGAACAGCGCGCAATCATGCGGCAGATCCGTGAAGAGGAACGCGAGGAAGAAGAACGGCGTCAGGCGGCGGAAGCGCAGCGCGCCAAATCCGCATCGAACTTCAACGAATACCGCCAGATGAGCCTTGACGAAATTCAGGAAGAGAACCGCCGCAAGAAGCTTGTCATGGTGAACATCGACACGCCGAACGCGCCGGAAGGCAACGGCTACGAATTCCCGAGACCAACGAAGAAGAAACCGGGCATTATCGAGCGCTTAAAGGGTTACGGAAAGAAAGAGCCGGAGAACAAAAAGCCGCATAACGCTCCCGATATTGCAAATTATCAGCCGATTATCAGTAACACCGCGCCGGTTCCCGCCTACCAGTCCGAGATGGACCGGAAGTTCAGCACGCCTGTTACTCCGGCCCCCGAAACGGATATCCAAAACAGCGCTTCTTACGAACGGGATGCGTCCGGAATTCCCGAGATACACGGACAGAATCTGATTCCGTTCCCGGGAGTTACCGAAGAGCCCGAACCGATCGGAGAATACATTCCTCCGGAAGAGGAGACCTATTATAATCAAAAGCCCGCGGAGGAAACCGCTTTTTCTGATATCACCGGGCAATCTCCGAATACGGAGACGGCTTCCGTGCAGAAGTCAACCGCAAAGAAGGTTACAATTAATCCGGATGATGCGGAAACCGATATCGGACCGGTTGACGAGAGCACCGAGAAGCCTTACGTTTTCCCGCGTATCGAGCTGTTAAAGAAGCCCGACCGGAACCAGCAGGCGATGTCGCCTCTTGAACTCCGTGATACCGCATTAAAGCTTGAGAATACGCTTCACAGCTTCGGCGTCAGCGTTACCGTAACGAATTATACGAGCGGTCCGAACGTAACCCGCTACGAGCTGCAGCCCGAGATCGGAACGAAAGTATCGCGTATTACCGCACTTGCAGACGATATCAAACTGAATCTGGCCGCCGAAGACATCCGTATCGAAGCGCCGATTCCCGGAAAGAGCGCAGTCGGCATCGAAGTTCCGAATACAAAGGGTTCCACCGTTTATATCCGTTCTCTTTTGGAATCCGATAAGTTCAAAAACAGCCACGGAAAGATTGATTTTGCAGTCGGTAAGGATATCGAAGGCAACGCAGTTGTCGCCGATATCGCGAAGATGCCGCACGTATTGATTGCCGGCGCGACCGGTTCCGGTAAATCCGTCTGCATCAATACGATTATTATCAGCATCCTGTATAAATACAGCCCGAACGACGTCCGCATGATCATGATTGACCCGAAGGTCGTTGAATTAAGCGTATATAACGACATTCCGCACCTTCTGATTCCGGTCGTCACCGACCCGAAGAAGGCCTACGGCGCATTGAACTGGGCCGTCATGGAAATGATGAACCGTTACAAATGGTTCGCGGAACTCGAAGTAAGGGATATCGAAGGCTACAACGAGAAGATCCGGGTAAGCCAAACGCCGCTTCTTGACAACGAAGGCAACACCCGTAAGGAACTTCCTCAGATTCTGATTATTGTCGATGAGATGGCGGATCTGATGATGGTTTCGCCGGGTGAAGTAGAAGAGGCAATATGCCGTCTTGCACAGCTTGCAAGAGCTGCCGGAATCCATCTGGTGCTCGCGACACAGCGTCCTACGGTCAACGTTATTACGGGATTAATTAAGGCAAATGTGCCGTCCCGCATCGCATTTTCCGTAGCAAGCGCTACCGATTCGAGAACCATTCTCGATCAGGTCGGTGCCGATAAGCTTCTCGGCAAGGGCGACATGCTGTTCTTCCCGAGCGGCATTCCGAAGCCCGTCCGCGTGCAGGGTGCGTTCGTTTCGGACGCCGAGGTTAAGGCCGTTGTCGAAGAAATCAAGAAGAAGAAAGGAAACCGTGTTTCCTATAACGAGAATATTTCCGCGCAGATTGACAAGGCTTCCCAGGAGACCGGAAAGAAGAGTGCCGGAAGCTTCAACGATGCTTCTTCCGGCGAATCCGACCACGACGAGTATTTTGCCGAAGCCGGACGGTTTATTATCGAGAAGGATAAGGCAAGCATCGGCCTTCTGCAGCGCATGTACAAGATCGGTTTTAACCGTGCTGCGCGTATTATGGACCAGCTTGCGGACGCCGGCGTTGTCGGTCCCGAAGAGGGCACGAAGCCCCGTACGATTTTGATGACTTTAGAGCAGTTTGAGAATTATCTCGAACAGAACGGCGGTTGAACCGCGGAAAGGAGCCGGAATGGGAATCATTCATGTGTTAAGCCCGGATACCGTTAACCGTATCGCGGCCGGTGAAGTGATTGAACGGCCGGCTTCCATTGTAAAGGAACTTGTCGAGAATTCCCTCGACGCAGGGGCTTCTTCCGTAACCGTGGACGTGCAGAACGGCGGTATTTCGTTTCTTCGGATTACCGATAACGGCTGCGGCATCGAAAGGGAGGATATTCCGACTGCTTTTCTCCGTCACGCTACGAGCAAAATCCGCGAAGAATCCGACCTGCTTTCAATCCGAAGCCTCGGGTTCCGCGGGGAGGCGCTTGCAAGCATCGCAAGCGTTTCGAAAGTTGAACTGTTGACCAAAAGGAAAGAGGATTTTCTCGGGAACCGCTATGTGATCGAAGGCGGAGAGGAGAAAACGTTTGAAGACGCAGGCTGTCCCGACGGAACGACGTTTTTCATCAGAGATCTGTTCTATAACGTTCCCGCAAGACGGAAGTTTTTAAAATCCGCCGTTACCGAGGCGGGTTATATCAGTGAAACGATGAACCGTTTCGCCGTTTCAAGAAGCGACGTTTCGTTTACGCTTATGATTCAGGGACGCGCGGTGCTTCATACATCCGGCAACGGACACCAAAAAGACGCAATCTATTCGGTATTCGGAAGGGAAGTCGCCGACAATCTGATTCCGATTCATTACCGTTCCGGACGTCTTTCGATATCCGGCTTCATCGGTAAATCCCTCATAAGCCGCGGAAACCGCAGCTACGAGATGTATTTTGTAAACGGACGTTATGTTCGCTCGAATCTGATTTGCAAGGCCATCGAAGACGCCTATGCGCCTTACATGATGCAGCATAAGTATCCGTTTACGGCTTTGCTTTTTGAGATGAATCCGGACGAACTCGACGTCAATATTCATCCGACGAAGACCGATGTGCGGTTCTCCGAACAGGAAGCGGTCTGCGATGAAATCCGAAAAGCCCTTTCCGAAGCGCTTCACAGCTCGGTTTTAATACCGGACGCCGGAAGAGAAGAGGAAGAGAAAATCCTCCCGGAACGTCCTCCCGAAATCTTCGAAACGAAGCGGATGGAAGCAGAAAAGCCGAAGCAGATTTCGTTCTTTTACGAAGAACCGAAGCCGGCTGCGGTGACGGTTGTCAAAGAGCCTGCCGGTGTCACATTTGCCGGAGAAGAAACGTCTTTAGAACAGGCTTCCGAAGTTACGGAACCGGTTAATAATCTGACAGAAGATGCCGATGAGGATTTTGTGAAGTTAAGAAAATCCGTTGATTTCCGGATTATCGGACAGGTTTTCAAAACCTACTGGATTATCGAAACCGAAGGGAAAATGTACATCATCGACCAGCATGCCGCGCATGAGAAAATTAACTACGAACGGCTTGTTAAAGCATTCGAATCCGGCGAAAACTGTTCGCAGATGATCTATCCGAGCATCATCCTTCCGCTTTCGATAAGGGAAGAGCAGGTGCTTACGGAATACATGGATATCTTCCGAAAAGCCGGCTTTTCGATTCAGCATTTCGGCGGCAGGGATTATCAGATCAGCGCGGTTCCGGCAGCATTGTACCGTATGGATGCAAGGGATTATTTTCTTGCGATTCTCGACTCGCTTTCGGAAAGCGGGACAGGGTTTACGCCCGAGCGCGTATTCGAAACGATGGCTTCGATGTCCTGTAAGGCAGCTATCAAAGGAAACCAGACGATTTCCGAGCTCGAGGCAAGACATCTGTTTGAAGAGCTGCTTTCTTTAGACAATCCGTTCCATTGCCCGCACGGACGGCCTACAATCATTTCGATGACAGAATACGAAATGGAAAAGAAGTTTAAACGAATTGTATGAGTAATAAAAAACAACCGCTTATCGTCCTTTCCGGCCCGACTTCGGCAGGAAAAACCGCACTTTCGATCCGCCTCGCGAAAAGAATCGGCGGAGAAATCATCAGCGCGGATTCGATGCAGGTATACCGCCATATGGATATCGGAACGGCGAAGATCAAGCCCGCCGAAACGGAAGGCGTTCCGCATTATCTGATTGACTGCCTGACTCCCGATCGGGAATTCAACGTATCCGTATTCCGCGATATGGCGGAGCATGCCATAGAGACTATTCAGGCAAACGGTCATATACCGATTGTCGCCGGCGGAACCGGTTTTTACATCCAGGCTTTGTTAAAGGGCGTTTCCTTCGACGAAGAGGACCGCTCGGACGGATACCGGCATATGCTTGAGCAGATTTCCGCGGAGCCTGACGGCGAAGAGAAACTGTTTTCGATGCTTCATGAGGTTGATCCGGAATCGTGCAGAACCATTCCGAAACAGAATAAGAAGCGGGTTATCCGCGCGCTTGAATTTGCGCACTGTCACGGGTTTCCGATTTCAGTGCATAACAAAGAAAGCGCCGCATCAAAGCCCAGATACAATTACGCTTATTTTGTCCTTACGAAGGACCGGGAAGAGCTCTACTTAGGCATAAACCGCCGCGTGGACGAGATGATGAAGGCGGGGCTTCTTACGGAAGTAAAGGAACTGGTCCGCCTCGGTTACGGGGACTGTACCGTTGCGATGCAGGGGCTTGGTTATAAGCAGCTTCTGATGCATCTTCGCGGGGAGTGTACTTTAGAGGAAGCGGTTGATCGGATTAAGCAGGAGACGAGGCATTTTGCGAAGCGGCAGATGACCTGGTTCCGGCGGGAGAAAGACGTAATATTTTATAACAGGAGCAATCTTTCGGAGGATGAAATCCTTGAAGATATGCTTAAGATTTTGAAGGAGAAAGCAATTGTTTGACTGTTACCGTGAATTCGGAATACGGGATTCCGTTTTAAAGTTAGGTGAGAAGACCGAGAAGGAACTCTCGGAACGGTTTTCATTGATTGATGAGAATGCCGAATACTGCCAGATGAAGGTCCTCCGTGCGATGCAGAAGCACCGGGTTTCCGAGGCTTGTCTTGAGGCATCTACGGGCTACGGATATAACGATCTCGGAAGAGAAACTCTGGAAGCTGTTTACGCTTCGTTGTTCCGTGCGGAAGACGCTCTGGTCCGTGCGCAGATTACGTGCGGAACGCACGCCCTGGCGCTTGCGCTTTCGGCGAATCTCCGTCCCGGAGACGAGATACTTTCCCCGGTCGGAAAGCCTTACGATACGCTTGAATCCGTAATCGGAATCAAAGACGCTCCGGGCTCATTAAAGGAATTCGGAATTACCTACCGGCAGGTGGATTTACTTTCCGACGGAAGTTTCGATTTCGACGGAATCCGTGCGGCAATCAACGAACATACGAAGCTGATTGAGATTCAGCGCAGCAAAGGTTATTCTTCAAGACGGACGCTTTCGGTCGATTCGATCGGCGAACTCATCGCATTTGTCAAAGGAATCAAGCCCGACGTGATCTGCATGGTGGATAACTGCTACGGCGAATTCACGGAAAGACATGAGCCGACCGAGGTCGGAGCGGATCTGTGCGTCGGTTCCCTGATTAAGAACCCCGGCGGCGGACTTGCGCCGAGCGGCGGTTACATTGTCGGAAAGAAAGAATATATCGAGCAGTGCGCGTACCGCCTTACGAGTCCCGGACTCGGCAAAGAAGTCGGCGCCTCACTCGGCATGAACCGGAACTTCTTCCAGGGTCTTTTCTTCGCGCCGACCGTAACCGCGGGAGCCTTGAAAGGCGCAATCTTCGCGGCGCGGCTTTATGAACAGCTCGGTTTTCCGGTTCATCCGAACGGAACCGAAACAAGACACGATATCATTCAGGCCGTTACGCTCGGTTCCGCGGAAGGCCTTATTGCATTCTGTAAAGGCATTCAGGCCGCGGCACCCGTGGACAGTTTCGTTACGCCCGAGCCGTGGGCCATGCCCGGTTATTCCTCCGAAGTCATCATGGCTGCCGGAGCTTTTTACCAGGGCTCCTCGATCGAACTTTCCGCCGACGGCCCCCTGACGCCGCCTTACAACGTCTATTTTCAGGGCGGTCTCACCTGGTATCACGCCAAACTCGGCATCCTGATGTCGCTCGAAGAATTAGCCAAAGCAGGATGTATCCGTTTATGATAATGCCACACAATTAACACATTTGTGTTGTATGTTTGGTTTGGTTTGTTGTATACTACGATACTGTGTGCCATTTCCCGGAGAGAGGGAAAGGACCATATGACGCATGAAAACGGGATGAAATCCCTTCCGAGAAGCGAACAGCCGTATGAAAAGGCTAAGGAACTCGGAATATCGGCGCTTTCGGACGCAGAACTGCTTGCCGTAATCATAAGAAGCGGAAGCGCGGCGAAAAGCGCACTCGAAACGGCATATGCCGTACTTCGTGAGACCGGCGGTTTGTCGGGGCTGTATGAGCCGGACCTCGGAACGCTTGAACAGATACAAGGCATCGGGCGAATCAAATCAATCCAGCTGTCGGCCGTCGGCGAGCTTGCAAGAAGAATGTGGACGGTGCGGAATGAAGACGGGCAGTATCTGAACTGTGCTTCGGTAATCTTTAGGCATTACCGGGAGAATATGCGTTGCTTAAACCAGGAAGAAGTATGGCTTCTGCTTCTTGACAACCGGATGAAACGAATCCGCGAAGTCGTTGTAACGAGAGGCACCGTAAACTGTTCGGTCGTTTCGCCGAGAGACATCTTCCGGCTGGCGCTGAAACATAAAGCCGTCTGCATCGTCTTAATGCATAACCACCCGAGCGGAAATCCCGCACCGAGCAAAGAGGACTGCGAATTGACGAAAACCGTCCGTGAACTCGGCGTGATGATGCAATTGCCGCTCCTTGACCATATCATATTCGGCAGCGGCACATATTACAGTTTTCAGGAAAATCAATTTATGTGAGGTTATATATGGCTTCCAAGGTGTTCGGAATCGATTTCGGATCGGATTCCACGAAAATCTATCGAAAAGGGCAGGGCGTTGTCTATAATCAGAAGAGCGTCATTGCCTTTAAGAATCATTCGAAGATTCTTGCCATCGGCGACGAAGCTTACGAAATGTTCGGTAAAACTCCGGACGCGATTTCCGTGACGTTTCCGATTTCGCACGGCGTTATTTCGAGCTTTGCGAATATGCTTTCTCTTTTAAACTGCATGTTCCTCGACTTAAACCGGGTGTTCGGCAAGTTCCGCGGCGCGGAATTCTATGTCGCGGTTCCATCCGATATCACGGAAGTGGAGAAGAAAGCGTTTTACGACCTCGTGGACGGTACGATTGTACGTCCGAAACGGATTCGTCTTGTTGAAAAGCCGATTGCCGACGCCATCGGCGCAGGAATCGACATCATCAAATCGCAGGGTACGATGATTGTGAACATCGGTGCGGAAACGACCGAGATTTCAATCATCAGTCTCGGAGGAATTCTGTTCAGCAAGCTGCTCCCGGTCGGAGGACGCACATTTAACGAGAATATCATTAACCTGATTCGCCGTAAGTATAACCTCCTGATCGGCGAAAAGACTGCGGAGACTCTGAAAACCGAGCTCACGAACTTCTCCTCGAAACGCGACGACGTGATGAACGCGTTCGGCCGCGACCTTGTGACCGGCCTTCCGAGAGAGTGTGAGATTACGACCGAACTCGTCAACGACGCGGTTTCGGAATGCATGCAGACGGTGTTTGAGAATATCCGCGTGATTCTGGACCGCACGCCGCCCGAGATTGCCGCCGACGTTTACCATAACGGCATCCGCATAACCGGCGGTTCCGCATCGCTTCCGGGACTGGATTTTCTGTTCTCGACCAACCTCGGAAACAATAAAGTGAACATCACCGACTTCGGCGTCATGACTGTCACAAACGGTCTTGCGAAGATTATGGAAGACCGCTATTACGAGCGCTACGCCGTCAGCTTAAAGCAGGCGCTTGCAGAGGATAAATTCCCGCTTTGACGGATTCTTCGGAAAGGAGAGGACATGAAAGAACGTCAGAAACCGAAATATGACATGGAACCGAGATACGTTCTTCTGATCATGACGATGATTTGCATCTTCCTGATCTTTTTCTCGTACAAGTTTTCCAACATATTCGATTTTGCGCGGACCCGCATGAATTCGATGCTGATTCCTCTTCAGAAGGGAATCACGACACTCGGAACCGGCATCAACAACGCCGTCGACAACTTTGAGAAGGTGGAAGACCTGCAGAAGGAAATCGCAGAGCTTAAAGCGGAGAATGACCGGATTGCACGCGAGAAGGAGAATATGGAGCAGTCTCTGTATGACCTCGAACGATACAAACAGCTGCTTGCTCTTGCGGACAGCTATAAGAACTATACGACCGTCGGTGCGAACATAATCGCCAAGGATTCGAGCGGATATTACGCAAGATTCACCCTCGACAAAGGCTACAAGGACGGCATTCAGGTCGATATGAACGTGCTTGCCGGCGCCGGTCTTGTCGGTATCATCACCGAAGTCGGTCCGAATTATTCGGTTGTCCGTTCGGTCATCGACGACAACAACTATGTCAGTGCAATCGTAACGAAAACCGACGATAACTGTATCGTATGCGGAAACCTCGAGCTGTTATCGCTCGGGTATATCGAAATCCGTGACCTCTCCATCAATACCGAAGTCCGGAACAACTATAAGGTATACACCTCGCCGTTAAGCGACAAGTACCTTCCGGACATTCTGATCGGTTATATTTCGAATATCCAGAGTGAGAACGACGGATTGACGAAGACCGGTTATCTTACGCCGGTTGTGGACTTTGAGCATTTGAACACGGTTTTGATCATCACCGAATTAAAGAAGGATTTCCAGGCGGAGTAAAACCATGATTGTTTTTCTTGTTTATGCAGTCGAGATTCTGATTGCCGTTTTGCTGAAGACGACGCTCTTCACGCATCTGGCTTTCGGCTACTACAACATCGTTCCCGACCTGATTGTCATGATTGTCGTCGCGGCAGCTTATCAGCGCGGCAAGACGAAAGGCATGTTCGTCGGATTTTTCGCGGGGCTCGTTTTGGACATTGCGTCCGGCGGGCTTTTGGGTGTATTTGCGCTCTTTTACATGTTCATCGGTTATCTGAACGGTTTCCTCGCGAAGTATTACGTGCAGAACGACATCCTGCTGCCACTCACGATGGCCGCGGCTTCGGAGTTTCTGTTCAGTTTTCTGTTCTATGTATTCCTGTTCCTGACGAGAGGACGCACAAATATCGGCGCTTACATCGTTTACCAGATGATTCCGCTTGCGATTTATACGGCGGTTGTTTTTGTTCCGGTATACCGGATTCTCGATCTCATTTACTGGAAGGTTACGAAACCTCTTTATATTGATTATTCCAAGGTAGATACCTGATTTCGGAGTTTCCATGCAGCAGACACTCGGTGAAAAACTGAAAGAACTGTTCACCAACCGGCTTGTTCCGGTAGGTCTTGTTTTGTTTATCCTTTTCGGCATTCTGATCGTCCATATATTCCGGATGCAGATGGTCGAACCAGAGAAGACGAAGATTACGCGTGACGAAAAATCCTACACGAAACTGATTACAATTCCCTCGACCAGAGGCAATATCTACGATGTCAACGGCAATCTGCTTGCTTATAACGAGCTGCAGTACAATCTTGACATGTTCAATTCCGCCGAGCTCACGAACAATCTCGAGATGAACACGGCCATCTACGAATTGATCAAAATCCTCAGAGAATTCAATTACAAACGCGAGTTTTCGTTCCCGCTTGTGATGGATGAGAACGGAGACCTGCATTTTACCGTATCCGGAAGCAATCTGGACCGGTTTAAAAAGAATGCGTTCGGTTTGAAGAGCGTTGCCGACCTGAAGGAAGAGCATTATGCTGCAACGGCGGAAGACGTCTTCAACTTCATGCGGCACGGCAACAATACGTCAAGAATGTTCCAGATTTCCGACGCTTACTCGAAAGAGGACGCGCTTGAAATCATGGCCTACCGTTACCAGTTCTTTACGATGTATCCGAGCTATTCGTCGTTCCGCGTCGTCAGCAATATAAGCGACGAGGCGCGCATCACATTTTACGAAAATACGACGACGATTCCGGGTCTTGAGATTACGAAGTCCTGGCGCCGCATCTATAACGATGCCGAATACTTTTCGCATATTATCGGTTACGTCGGAAGAATTAACGCCGAAGAACTCGAAATGCTGAAAGAAGCGGGTACCGGAACGCGTTACAGTGAGACGAGCATCGTCGGAAAGAACGGCATTGAGAAGTCGTGCGAGACATACCTGTCGGGTACCGACGGCGTTGCGACGATTCTGATTAACGACCGCGGGCAGGTGCGTACCAAAACCATTACCAAAGAACCGGTGCCGGGGAACGATGTCTATCTGAGCTTAGACCGTGATCAGCAGATCTGCTGCTACAATATCATCAAGCGGTATGTCGCCGGAATTCTGCTGGCCGCCATCGTGAAGGAGATGGATTACGGTACGAAAGGAGAGGACGCGACCAGCATCACAATCCCGATTTATGAGGTTTACTATGCGCTTTTCTCCAATCATATCATCGATACGGAGCATTTCTCGGCGCCCGACGCGTCACGGATCGAGCAGAGCATGTATGCGCTGTTTGAACGAAATGAGACGTACATATGGAACAACTATCTGAAAAACCTCGAACCGGACTGTACGCTGTGCGGTTCGGACCTGACGCCGTTCGTGCAGGAATATATTGATTTCATGTACAGTAAAATCGGAAACTCCGGCTGGGGGCTTCTCGATAATTCGGCGATTAACACGAGAGACCAGGAATATAAGGATTACGCGAACCGGCAGTCGAGTCTGTCGCATTTTCTGCAATATGCGATTACGCAGGGCTGGGTGAATCTCGATAAGCTGGATATCGGAAACGAGTATTACGACACAAGCGAACTCTATGAATATCTGCGGACCTATATCATTGAGCATCTGAGGGATGATGCCGATTATAAGAGCAAGATCTACCGGACGCTTATTTTCGACTACGTTATAAGGCTCCGGGAAGTCGCGCTCGTGCTTTACGACCAGGGCGTACTCGAGCCCGACCCGGATACCTACAACCAGCTTGATATGCACGAACTGGATCCGTACGATTTCATGGTGCATAAGATTCAGACGATGGAAATTACGCCCGCGATGCTGGCGCTCGAGCCGTGCAGCGGAACGATTATCATCACCGATCCGAATACCGGCATGGTCAGCTGCATGGCGTCCTATCCGAGCTACGACAACAACTATCTGACGAACCAGGTCAATATGGCCTATTATAACAAGATGCTTGCGGACAAATCCTATCCGCTTGTATTCCGCGCGACCTCGTCGAAGACGACGACCGGTTCCACTTTCAAACCGCTGATGGCAATCGCCGGTCTGATGGAAGGCGTTATTACGACCGAGGAACTGATTGAAGACAAGGGTAAATTCGAAGACGTCGATCCGTCCCCCCGTTGCTGGGCATACCCGAATTCCCACGGTAAGCTTACTGCGGCAAATGCCATACGGTATTCCTGTAACTATTTCTTCTTCACGGTCGGCTACCGGCTTTCGATTAACGGCAGAGGAGAGTACTTCGATGCGCTCGGAATCAAAGCCATTCAGAAGTATGCGAGAATGTTCGGTCTGGGAGACAAATCCGGCGTCGAGCTTTCGGAAGCCGTTCCGCAGATTTCTTCGCGAGATGCGGTCCGTACCGCAATCGGATACTATCACAGCTTTGCGCCGATTCAGATTGCGAGATATCTGACAACCATCGCGAACGAAGGTACCTGTTACGACCTGACGCTTGTCAGCAAGGTTGTCGGGCCGACCGGTGAAATTCTTTTAAGTAACGTAGCCAACATCCGGAATTCAATGGATGATGTTCCGAAGGAATACTGGAACACCGTGAAAAACGGCATGTACATGGTAGTTAACGAGAAGGACTCCGGCATCCGGAAATACTATACGAACCTGAGCGTCAAAGTCGCCGGCAAAACCGGTACCGCGCAGGTCAGCTTAAATCATCCGAACAACGCGTTGTTTCTTTCCTTTGCGCCTTACGAAAAGCCGGAGATATGCGTTACCGTCGTCATTCCGAACGGATACGCTTCCGAGCAGGCCGCCATTGTGGCACGAGAAGTATACGGTTACTATTTTGAAGGCGACAACCACGACGATCTGCTTTCGGGCAAGGTCTTCGCCGCCAAAATCAAGTCGGTCGGCTACACCGACTGATGCATGAGGGGTTCCCATGGACAACAATGTGATTATCAAAGGGTATAAGGACGGCATCTCTTTGGTGCTTTCCCCGGACGCTCCGTTTGAAGACATCCTTTTAAGCCTTGAGAAGCGTATCAAAAGCTCGGCGAAGTTTCTCGGAAGCGCCCGCATGTCGATGAAATTCGAAGGGCGGGAGCTCAATACCGACGAGCAGAAGGAGATTCTCCGCGTGATTTCCGAGAACTCCGATCTCGAAATCATCTGCGTCATCGACGGCAATGAGACAAATGAGACGATTCTTAGGCAGACTATGGATCAGGTCATCGGAAGCCTGTCGACGAGAACCGCGCAGTTTTATCAGGGCGTGGTACGCTCCGGAAGACGCCTCGAAACCGAGAACTCGATTATCATTATCGGGAACGTCGAAGCGGGAGCGGAGATTGTAAGCGGCGGAAGCATTATCGTTATCGGTGCGCTGTTAGGAACCGCGATTGCAGGCACAAATTCGAACCGTGAGTCGTTCGTTTTCGCGGCTCAGATGAAACCCGAGAAGTTGTCCATCGGCCGGTACGAGTACCGGCCTCCGGTGCTTACCGAGAAAGAAAAGAAGAAGGAAGCAAAGCTCCTTAAGAAGAATCAGCTCGAAAACTGCAGCAAAATTGCGGAAATCGTCGATGAGGACGTCAAAATCCGTCCCGTCGAAACCGATACGTTCGGCGCGGACGAAGAGCTTTATGAATTGATTGACTGAAATCGGAAGGAAGACACATGTTTCGGAAACTCAGATATCATGTGAACAATTATAAGTTTTCGCTTGTCTCAATTGTTATCATACTGGGAACCATCGGTCTGGTTCTCATCCAGAAACTGCAGGACAGCGACGAAAACCAGTTCGAACGGCAGCTGTACGGCCTTCTGTTCGGTTTCTTTGTCATGTTCGTCGTTTCGATGATTGATTATCATATCTTCGCGAAATTCTATATTCTGATTTATTTCGGCAACATCGGAATGATGATGCTTTGTAAATACATATCGTATCCGACGATTCCGTTCATCTACGGATGGTCTCACTTCGAAGCAAGAAGATGGATTAAAATCGGCGGACACGGGAAGCCCGGGGCGGGCTTTGAGTTCATGCCTTCGGAGATATCCAAGCTCGTTGTTATCATATTCGTGGCGACGCTTCTTGTGAAGCTCGGTGACCGGTTCCACCGTTTCTGGGGCTTCATGCTCGTATTCGTGACCGGCATGATTCCGATTTATCTGATCTTCGACCAGCCGGATCTTTCGACGAGTATCGTTCTGATCGCGACCTTCGCGTTCATGCTGTTCATCGGCGGACTGTCCTATAAGGTCGTCATACCGGCATTGATTGCCGCAGTACCGATTTCATCGTTTCTGTTCTGGTACATCCAGCAGCCGTTCCAGAAGATTCTGAACAAATACCAGGCGCCCCGTATTCTCTCGATTCTGCATCCGGAGGATTATCCGGACGAAATGTATCAGCAGAACCAGGCGGCTGCGGCCATTGAGTCCGGCAGCATGTTCGGTAAGATGATTGTCGGCGACACCTCGCACCGCATGACCAACTACGTGCCGGTCGTAGAGTCCGACTTTATCTTCTGTGCGATAGCGGAAGAGTTCGGTTTCTTCGGCTGTCTGATTACGATTTTCCTGTTTATGCTTCTCACATTTATCGGATTCCGCGTAGCGATGAATGCGAAGGACAGGCTCGGATACCTGATTGCTTCCGGCATCTCCGTCATGATTTGCCTGCAGACCATCGTTAACATCGGCGTCGTTGTTTCGCTGCTGCCGGATACCGGAATTCCGCTTCCTTTTGTAAGCTCCGGCTTAAGTTCTCTGCTAATCAGCATGGTAACCATGGGCGTTCTTCTGAACGTGGGACTTCAGAATAAGAGCACGCTTTTAGAAAAAGACCGTTACGAAATGGATCTTAAGGAACTGTTAGGGGAATAAACCGTTATGAAACGAATTCTTAGCATTTTACTCGTGATTGTGCTTGCGGTATCGGCTGCAGGATGCGGTAAGAAGGAGAAGAACCTTCTCGGCGACTACGATGCCGTCGACAGCGTTGTCCACAGTGACGTCGGAGCGCTGATTGAAGCCTCGTATGCACCGATGCTTTCCCAGTTTTACATCTGCAACTTTTCGCCTGAGATGCTGTCAACCGACTATGTCTTCGATGAGGAAAAGCCCGACCGGAACGGCAGCGTGTTCGTCATTAACCGGACGAAGAACGAGCTTGTATTCGGCTATAAGATGGATAAGAAGTTCTTCCCGGCAAGCATTACGAAGCTGATGACCGCACTAATCACTTTAAACCGCTGCAACCCCGACGAAAAGGTCGTCATCTCGAAGGAAATCGCCGAAATGACGCGCGGCTCCGTTTCCGAACTGAACGAAGGCGATGTGCTGACGGTTCATGATTTATTGTTATGCATGCTTGTTGCATCCGCGAACAACGCCGCGCAGGCGCTTGCGATCCACGTTGCGGGAAGCGAAGATGCCTTCGTCGAATTGATGAACGAGGAGATGAAGAAATTAGGCGGCCTGACAACCAAGTTCATGAACGCAAGCGGTCTTCACGACGAACAGCATTATACGACGCCTTACGACATGTATATCGTCTATCAGGAATGCATGAAATACAAGGAATTCCGCGAGATTATCAGTTTAACCGAGAAACGCTACAATTATACCGACGCAACCGGCTCGCAGCGCTCCCGGACCGTCAAGACGACCAACTGCTTCAAGTTAAAGGATGCAAGCCATCATTACGATTATCCGAACAGCATTGCGATTCTCGGCGGAAAGACCGGAACGACCAATGCGGCCGGCTACTGCATGATTTTACATATCAAAAACGCATATGGAACCGAGTACATCATCGGGGTGTTCCGGGCGGAAAATGAGAAAAAATTATACGAGAAACTGAATGATTTGATGACAACTTACTGCATGTCCGAATAGGCGGACGGAATTTGTGCATTTTTCGTGAAATGCAGTTGTCATTTTTCGGATTCTATACTATAATTATTTCATCCGAAGACGGATAAAAATCCGTATCGGAACCACTTTTAAGGAGGACAAGCCAATGGTACAGATTATTGCCGGGGAAAAAGGAAAAGGAAAGACGAAGATTCTGCTCGACAAGGTAAACGCCGACATCGTTACATCGAAAGGTACCATCGTTTATCTCGACAAGAGCAATAAGCATATGTACGAGCTCAACAACAAGATTCGTCTGATTAACGTCAACGATTACTGCGTTGAGTGCGCATCCGAATTTGTTGGTTTTATCTGCGGAATCATTTCCCAGGATCACGACCTTGAGAAGATTTATCTGGACAGCTTTTTGAAGATTGCATGCATGAGCGTGGACGACATTGACCGCGTAATTGAGAAACTCGATATGGTTTCGGCAAAGTTCAAGGTAGACATCATCATCAGCCTTTCCGCGAATGCCGATACGCTTTCCGAGGTTGTAAAACAGAAAGTTATCGTAGCGCTTTAATCCGCTTCGTAATATGGTTTATAAGATACCGCTGCCGGGAGTTGCCGGCGGCGGTATTTTTCTGTGAAAAATGTGAGAAATTTGCCGGATATCGGGCGCAAATGCTTTTCTTTTTACGACAAGTATAGTATAATCTTTTTATAGTATGGGAAAGGAGGCAGAACAATGCCCGAAAGACGTGTTCCGAAGCGATCTACGGCCGTGTCGAAGTACAATATCGGCTTAATTATCTTTGTTCTGTTTACTCTTTACATACTGATTAACATTTTTCTCTATTTCCGCAGGTCTCATCTGTCCATATACGAAGTTCAGCTCCTTGCGATGGCCTCCAACACGAAGGCCGAAGCGGTGATCATCCGGAACGAAACGCCCGTGAAGACGGGTATTGCCGGATACGTGAACTATTACATGCGCAGCGGTACGCGTGTTGCGAAGGGCGAGACCATCTATTCGATTGACGAAAGCCGACAGATCTATAACCTGATCTCCGGCAACGACAATTCGTATTCCCTCTCGGATGAAGATATCGAACAGGTCAAAAACTGCATATCCGAATTCAATCTGAGCTATGATAAAGCCGATTTCGGCCTTGTTTATTCGTTAAAGGATGAACTGACGACGACCGTGAACAGCATCTCCGATACGTATCTTTTGGAGCATCTGAACCAGATTCTGATTGATCAGGCTTATCAGGGTTCGCTTACCGTGCATAAGGCGGAATCGCCCGGCGTCGTGTCTTATTTTTCGGATACGCTTGACGGGCTTACGGCCGACGCGGTCACTACCGATACATTCGACAAGACCGGATACAAGAGCACGAACCTGTTCGACGCAAGCCTTAAGGAGCAGGGGAGCGTGATTTATAAGCTTCTGTCGGATGAGACGTGGGACCTTGTCCTGAATCTGACGGAAGAGCAGTACGACAAGCTCTGCAACCAGACAACACTTACCTATACGATTGAGGAAGACAACCTGCGGCTGACTTCGCCGGTCATATTCTTCCGTTCGGGAGACGGGTATTTTGCAAGAATCACGCTTCGGCAGTATATGGTCCGTTATCTGAACCGGCGTTTCCTGACGATTGCGCTTGACATGGATAACAAGGTCGGATTAAAGATTCCGAAGACCGCACTTTTCGAGAAGGAATTCTACCGGATCCCGAAAGATTACTTTGTAAAGGGCGGAGACCAGAACAGTAATAAAACAGGCGTCAGCGTTCTGCGCCACGATGAGACTACGAAGGATGTTTTTTACGTTTTCGCGGAAACGGAAATCTATTACGAAGACGACGAATACGGTTATATTGACACGAACGCGCTGACCTACGGAACCTTCATCTACAATCCGAAGTCGACCGATACATTCCAGGTTTCGCTTGTCGGCAAGCTCACCGGGGTTTATTGCGTGAATAAGGGCTTTGCCCAGTTCCGAAGAGTCGAGGTCATTCAGGACGGCAAGGAATTCTGCGTCGTGCAGGCGGGACTTCCGTACAGCATTGCCGAGCATGATCACATAGCAAAAGACGCTTCGACAATTAAAGAATCACAAACCATATATTAAAATCGAGGTGGTATGAAATGATCGGACAGCGCATTGACGAAGTCCGCGAACAGATAAGGCTGCATTGTGAAAAGGCCGGACGGAATCCTTCCGAGGTGACATTGATTGCCGTCAGCAAGACAAAGCCCGTTTCGATGATTGAGGAAGCCGCGGACGCCGGACAGACGGTGTTCGGCGAGAACCGGGTACAGGAGCTTTGTGAGAAATACGAAGCGTTAAAGGACCGGAAGCTTCACTGGCACCTGATCGGACATCTGCAGTCGAACAAGGTTAAGAAAGCCGTCGCCGTCAGCGAGATGATTCATTCCGTTGATTCCTTTTTGCTTGCTGCGGAGATTGACAAACAGGCCGGAAAACTCGGCAAGATACAGGATATTCTGCTTGAAATCAACGTCGCGGAGGAAGCATCGAAGTTCGGTATCACTGTCGATTCCGCAGAAGAAACGGTACGCGCTTTATCCGGTCTTAAGAACATCCGGTTACGCGGTTTTATGACCGTTGCGCCGTATACAGAAGACCCGGAAACAAACCGCCCGTATTTTCGGCGTTTGGCCCAATTAATGGTTGACATTAACGCGCAAAACATCGATAATATCAGTGTTGATACATTATCCATGGGTATGAGCGGAGATTACGGTGTCGCTGTGGAAGAGGGCGCAACCCATATCCGCGTGGGGACTTATCTGTTTGGACAGAGAGATTATAATATCTAAAAGGGGACGAAAAGAATGGGATTTTTAAAGAGTGTTTTGGATTCCTTAAAACTTTCCGATGACAGCGATTACGATGATTATGACGATTACGACGATTATCTCGCCGCGGAAGAGGAGAGAGAACGGAAGAAGGCAGAGAAGAAGACCGAACGCGCTTCCGAGCCGAAGTTTTCGCTGAAGGAAACCATTTTCAAAAAGAAGAGCGCACCGAAGCAGGAACCCGAGTATGACGAGGCGGATTCCGATGAGGATATGACATTTGCCCCGCAGCCTTCACAGTCCGCTCCGGCACGCCGTCCGCTTTACGACAATAACACGGTTTCGATTCAGGAAAGACGAAGCGGATACATGAGCGGAACGACCACATTTGCCGACCGTTATAAAGCGAAAGAAGCGGCAATGTACCGTCAGCAGCAACCCGCTCAGACGGTTCGTCCCGTACAGCAGAGACCCTCTCAGCCGGTTGCGCAGGCACCGGTCATGAATACGATGCCGCATACGACGAGAGACGCTCTCGGCGTTACAATCTTAAAGCCGCAGAGTTTTGACGATGCCCGTGAGATTTGCGACAACCTGATTGACGGCAATCCGATCATCGTGAACCTCGAAGGCTTTGATACCGACCGTGCGCAGCGTCTTATGGATTTCGTATCCGGCTGCGTTTATGCCATCGGCGCCAATCTGCATCAGATTTCCAGCTATATCTTCATTATTTCCCCGGCCAACATCGACGTGACCGGAGACTATAACGCATTAATGCGGCAGGACGGGTTCGGAGTACCGACATTTCACAAGCGCTAGACCATATTAACGGAATAAAGGAGATTGCGTAATATGCTGACACCGGTTGAAATTCAGAACACGAAATTCAAATCCGCGGCAAGCGGTTACAACAAGGGCCAGGTCGACAAGTTCATGGAGGAACTGAACAAGGATTACGAATTCCTGTACCGTCAGAACCTTGCTCTGACCGAGAAAGTCAGTTCCTTAAACGACCGCGTTCAGTACTATATTACGATCGAGAAATCCCTGCACAAGGCTTTGGTGCTCGCGGAGAAATCCGCCGACGAGACGAAAGCCGCCGCGCTTAAGGACGCTAAGGCAATTGAAAAGCAGGCGCTTGCCGATGCGCAGGACATCCGTAACAACGCCGAGAAGGAGCTTGCAAAGCTCCATACGCAGACGCTCCGCCTCATGCAGCAGTATGAGACCTACCGGGCGCAGTGCCAGGCGCTTCTCGATTCACAGAAAGAGCTTTTGGACAGCCGCGTCTTTCAGATTAACGTAAAGGAGTTTGAAGCATATACCGAATATCTTCAGAGTGCACAGAAAGATGAAAAAGCTTAACCGTCGTTCCTTACTGCTTTTTCTTCCGGCTGTTTTGGTGTTTCTTGATCAGCTGACGAAGGTGTGGGCCAGAGACGTTTTGAAGAACAGAGGCGAGATCATAGTAATACCGGATGTATTAGAGTTCCGGTATCTCGAGAACCGCGGTGCCGCCTGGGGTATGCTTCAAGGCCGTTTGAATATTCTTACCGTTGTGACCGTTATCCTTCTGATTCTGTTCCTGTGGCTTTTGTTCCGGGTTCCCGAAGGGAAGCGGTACCTGCCCGTATACCTCGTATTCCTGTTCATCATCTCAGGTGCAATCGGAAACCTGATTGACCGGATTTGGTTCGATTATGTCACGGATTTCATTTACTTTTCGTTGATCAATTTTCCGATTTTCAACGTGGCGGACATCTACGTCACGTGCTCGGTTTTCGTGCTCGTCATCCTCGTATTGTTATATTATTCCGATGAGGAGCTCAGTTTCCTTCCGTTGTTCGGAAGCAAAAAATCAAAAGACAATCCGGACGAGTCACCTTCCTGACTCGTCCTTTTTCAACAGGAGACTGTATGGAAGAGAAGCGGACCTATATAATCGAAGAAGACCTTGCGGACATGCGCCTGGACCGCGCGATCTCGCTCTGTGACGAGGAACTGACGCGATCGCATGCGGAGCATCTGATTACGGACGGCGCGGTAAATGTGAACGATCAAACCGTATTAAAAACGTCCTACCGTGTGAAAACCGGCGACATCGTGACATGCATCGTGCCCGAACCCGAAGAAACCGAGATTCTTCCCGAGGACATTCCTCTTGACATTCTTTACGAGGACGACGATGTCATTATCGTGAACAAGCCGAAGGGGATGGTCGTCCACCCGGCGCCCGGACACTATACGGGAACCCTCGTCAACGCCTTGCTGTATCATTGCAAAGACTCGCTTTCCGGAATCAACGGAAACCTGCGCCCGGGAATCGTGCACCGGATTGACCGCGACACGACCGGCGTGCTGGTCACATGTAAGAACGACCGCGCGCATCTCTGCCTGTCCGAACAGCTGTCCGAGCATTCGATTAAGCGCATCTACTATTGTATCGTTACGGGAAATGTGAAGTCCGACGGAACCGTCGACGCCCCGATCGGAAGAAACCAAAACGACCGGAAGAAGATGGCCGTCGTCAGGGACGGCAGAAGAGCAGTGACGCATTATCACGTGCTCGAACATTTCGGGACGAAATATACGATGCTTTCGTGTGAACTCGAAACCGGACGGACGCACCAGATCCGGGTGCATATGGCTTATACCGGACACGCTTTACTCGGAGATACGGTTTACGGAGCCGCGAAGCAGCCGTTTGATACCGAAGGACAGGTACTGCATGCAGGCGTGCTCGGTTTTATTCATCCGACAACGAAAGAATACGTTGAATTCAAGGCGGAGCTTCCGGAATACTTCCGGACAATCATCGAAAAACTCAGAAAGATTACGACATGATACGACACCGATATCCGGAAATCAAACGAAGATTCTCAGAAAAACAGGAACGTCTGCTCCTGTACGGACCGCCTTATACCGGCAAATCCTTCCTTCTTCAGAGCCTTACAAAGGAAGAAGGCGTGAAGAATTACATTCTTTGCGATCTGCATATCGACCGGGATTTCACGGACGGACTTCTTAAGGCGATATCCGAAGGCGAATCGCTGTGTCATTTTGCGGCGGGGTTCTTCCGGCTTAAAGAAGAATATGTCCGGGATCGGCTGTTTTTGTTTCTCGACGGCCTGGAACCGCTCGGAGAAGCCGCAGAAACACTGCTAAAGGGAGAGCTTCCGCGCCATTTTGCCGTCACAACGTCCAGAATCGATTATATTGACATTTTACGCGATAAATGTACAGATAACGTACATACCGTAAAAGTGCGCGGATTTTCGTTTTACGAGTTTTTAGACGCCATATCCGAAACGGAAGATGTTTCCTATACGGAAATTCTGAGAGCACATTATAAGAACAAAAAGCCGATTCCCGATATGCTTGATGAGGAATTAAGAGAACTGTTCCATGATTATCTGATGACCGGCGGATATCCGGACGCAATCATGCAATATAAGAATAACCGGACCGGGCTTTCGGAAATCCGGCGCGTTCAGGAAGCGGTTTATGCGGCTTCCGTGATGCGCTATAAAACGGATCCGCCTAAGGGGATCAGTTCCGTTAAGCTTGACCGGGTTCTTGGGTATATAGCCGATTATGCGCCGGACTGCCGCGGAGCGTTCCATCCGGGACACCTTCGAAGGGGCGCGACGGCGAGGGAATATATTTCTGAGCTTCAATACCTTTTTGATAATCTGTTTCTGATCCCTGTATATATGGGGGATACTTTATACCGGTTTGAGCTTTCCGACTGCGGACTGACGCGATATCTGTGTAACGATTACGATTCTTTTTACAAAACGGATAACCGCGATATGCTGCCCGAATACTTCTATCAGAACTATCTGTATCACGTGCTTACGGAACGCGACTTGCGGATAACCGTTCAAAAGAACGGCAGGTCGGATTATTTATGCTACACGAATGGAATCTTCGGTTTACGGCACTTAGGAGCGAATCGGAAGAGGGCGGAAGCGGATTTTACTGCGGATAATACGACACATGTCCCTCAAAAAGTGATGCAGCTGACCAACCGCAAAACAGACGGAAAATCCTCCGACCACAACATACAGTATTATTTTCTCGAGCAAACACAATTTTAAAAAAATTGTGAATAGAAAGGTTCATTTCTTCATTGACAACTAAATTCTAATTATGTAGAATAATGATTACCGAAACAGACTAAGTCAGTAGAAGTCATCACATTTGCCGTAATCACTTTTTCAGTTACAGGGATGGTTGTTTATGGGAGATATTAGATTGCACGAAGGCGAACTGAACGTCATGGAACTGTTATGGTCCAATCAGAGCCTTGCTGCAAAAGATATTGCAAAAATAATCAAAGACTACATCGGCTGGGAAAAGAACACCACCTATACGGTTATCAAGCGTTTGATCGATAAAGGTGCCGTAAAACGTGAAGATCCCGGATTCGTCTGCAAAGCCGTTATTACGAAGAACGACGTACAGCAGATCGAAACGAGAGCCCTGATCGATAAAGTATTCGGCGGCGAGTTAATTGCATTCTTTACCGAATTTCTCGCGCAGCAGAATCTGGATGCCGAAGAAGTGCGTGAGCTTCGAAAGATATTGGATAATCAATACCGGCGTTTGTTATAAGAGATTTCTCAAATTCATTCTTCATAAATCATACCCGAAAAACGGTTTGTCCTTACGGACAGGCCGTTTTTTAGTTTGAAAAACGGCCCGGAGGAGAGTGTGCCGCCCTCTTTCGATTTCTTCGCTAAACGCAGGTTTAACGAAGAAATGTATTGATTTTAGGCCAATATCGTGCTATAATTTCATTATCCGGTAAGTTATCGGTATTTGCGTTATTCTGTTTCGTTTTCGCATATTTGTATGTTGAAAGGAAAAACAATGGCTGAGAATCCTTCCTATTCCGAACAAAACAATATAAAGAACGAAATTCGTCTTCGTGAATTGCGTCAGGAACTTCCTCCGTATTGCGGAACTTTCTTTCGCGGCATTGAACATCGAACGGCTTCTCGTACAAGAATTGCGTATGCCGTTGATTTGAAAGTTTTCTTCGAATTTCTTCTTGCGACCAATCCTTCGTTAAAAGGCAAAACAATTCGTGAGATTCCTCTATCGGTTCTTTCCGAGCTGCAATCGTATGACATTGAGGAATATCTCGATTATCTGAAGGTTTATAAGAAGGACGATTCCGTTATCACGAATCATGAACGCGGCATCAAAAGAAAAATCTGTTCTTTGCGTTCGTTTTACAATTATCTGTATAAAAACCATTCGGTTGAGAATAATCCTGCCATTCAGGTGGCTGTCCCGAAATTGCATGAAAAGGCAATTATCCGTCTGGACCCGAATGAAACCGCGACCTTGCTCGATTGCGTTGAGAATGAATATTCCGGTACGGACCGGCAGAATGCCTTTCATGAACGGAATAAGCTCAGGGATCTCGCGATGATGACTCTCCTGCTCGGAACAGGTGTTCGAATTTCCGAATGCATCGGGCTCGATATCACGGATCTGGATTTTGACAACGACCGCATGAAAGTCGTCCGGAAAGGCGGTTATGAGGCGTTTGTATATTTCGGTGAAGAGGTCCGGGAAGCGCTTCAGAATTATCTTGAGGTCCGTAAGAATAAGACAACCAAAGAAGGACACGAAAACGCACTTTTTCTGTCCGGCCAGATGCGGCGCATGACAGTCCGCGCCGCCGAGAATCTTGTGAAAAAGTATGCAAAAAGCTGTATTCCGTTAAAGCGGATTACGCCCCATAAGCTTCGAAGCACATACGGCACGACGCTTTATCAGGAAACCGGCGATATCTACCTCGTTGCGGACGTTCTCGGCCATAAGGACGTCAATACGACCAGAAAGCATTATGCCGCTATCGAGGATGAACGCCGCCGAAGCGCCAAGGACAAGGTGCACCTCAGAAAAGACTGACATTATGTTTTTTATCTTAACATAAACTGAATCTTTCGGAATCCTTTTAACCGGCCGCGGATCTTTCGTAAGAAATTACGGAAGGTTTTCGTGGCCTTATTTAATTCTTCTTTTGTGAGCTTACGGTTTCCGTAGCTGGCTTCTTCGACAAGCCCCGCATATTCACCTGCCGTATCGCTTTTTAAACCGAGTTTTTCGCCGATTTCGGCGGCTTCCAGATGAAATACATTGCCCGGATCCGCAATATGATATACGTTCAACACTTTATTCAGATAGACAAACTGATTGGAAAGCCGTTTGTTCGAAGGAAGCAGGTAAAGCATATAACCGCGCCATAACCGTTTCAACACACGGAACAAAAGAATTGCAAGCGCAATCAGGAATAACACGAACGACAGCCCGAAACCGATTTCCTTCGCGCGGTTCGTGATTGCCTGTAACGGAGACTCCCGTTCCTCGTCGCCGGTCATATAATCCGCAAAACCGCTCCAGAAATCATCTTCATCCCCACTCTCCTGCCATCCCGTCGTCAATTCGACCGGATACCAGCCGAAGCCGTCCAGGTAGATTTCCACCCAGGCATGTGCTTTCGAATCGTTGACTTCAACGCTAAGTACCCTGGCTTCATTGTTCTTAAGCGACAGCCTGTCGTCACCTTCATACCAGTCCTGCCATTTCTCGTCTCCCGAAACCGGATCGGAATCCGCAGCGGTAGCAATATCGACGCAATAACCCTCAACGTAACGTGCCGGAATGCCCATCGTACGAAGCAGCATCGCGCCCGCAGACGCAAAATGCACGCAATAGCCCTTCTTCTGTTTGGTAAGGAAATACGTAACAAAATCCCGGTTGTTCGGCGTCTTGCCGGGGGAAAGCGTATACGTATAATTCAGCCGGAAGAACTTCTGAATCTGGGAAACGACCGTTAACGCGTCGCCGCCGAAGCCCTGCTGCTCGCAGATTGCCTGAAGCGTCCCTTTAATATCGTTCGGAACGGTAAGATAATTGTCATAAACAAAGTCGCGGTACCGCTCACAGACGTCGTCCGTACGGCCTGCCGAAACCGCCGTACTTTGATATAAAAGCGGATAAAAATACAGTTCCTCGGAATCATATAATTCTAACCGGGACTGAACGGTATCTCCCTGAATAAACCGAGATATGAAGTCGTTTCGTTTAATCGGATAAAAATCGTCCGTTCCGTACCCGAAAAACCATTCATAAAGCTCTCCGAACGTCTCGTCGTAATCGGTATAATACGGATAATAGGCAAACTCCGGCGAAGCGCCGACGTTTTCAATTGTCATCTTCGCGTGAGCCGAATTCTGCATGCCGATATCAAACAGATTCTTTAAATACCGGCTCTCGAGGTCAACAAGTACGGGCGAATCCGAAAAATGATACGGCTCCGACTTCAGTTCCGAGTAATTCGTAAGCGGAAGCCACTGGTTTTTTAAGTAACGGCCGGCGACAAATGCCCGAAGATACACCGGTTCCGTCGTGTAAGGAACGTAATTCAGAATCAGATCCGTTTGAAAATCAAGCGTCACCTGCCGAACGCCTCCGAGCCTGCCTCTGCTGATTCCGCCGGTCGCATTATAGCTGTTAAAGTATCCTGCGATTCCGTGCATCGCAAATTCCGCAACCGCTTCCTCGGTACTGCTCTTCCATTCCGTATGATTGCTTTTCATCCGAAAAGGCAGGAACCGGATGGAATACACGCTGAAGAAATACATAAAACCGATGACGGCAACGCCGATCAGGACAAGCGAGCCGTTCTGTTTCTTCATGTCCCTGTTCTCAAGGAGCACTTCTTTCTTCTTCCGGTGGAAACAAAAACCGAGCGGATTCGGATTTAAGGACAGGCGGAACTTATAGCTGTGTCTCAAAAGGATACAGATAACCGCCGGAATCTCCATGACAGCAACCCAGAAATAGTTCATCGTATCCTGAAGATACAGGCAGATTTCAAGAACCGGAAATGTCAGAAGAAATACGCCGATACCGCTCATATACTCGGAAATCAGCGAATTCAGCACGCAGACATAAAAGAACAATATCAGCACAAGGCAGCACGTAACGGTAACATACCGGTCCGAATAAGCCTCCTGATATACACGGACGCCGCCGAGGTTGAGCTTGGTATCAACGGCTTCCATCAATATGTTCACGACCGCATTGATGCCGCTGTTGGCAAGCATGAAAAGCCCTGCCGAGAAAATCAGGAAGACGATGAAAAGAAAGATGTATCCGAGATTGAAAAACAGTTTCCGGTAATAGAAAAATGACACGAAAACCGAAAGCACAAAGGAAAGCAGTCCGATCAAAAGAACGCTGCACGGCACATCGAACGATGTAATGAACACCATGTTCATGCCGTAGCAGACGCAGAATATCAATAAGCCTTTAATCAGGCATATAAAAGCCTTATCCCTTCCGGATAAGGGCATATAATCCATATCCGCAAGGATAATACCGGTTTTATTCCGGTATTCCTCCCGAAGAGACAGCTGCTTTTGTTCTGCTTTCGACGGTTTCTTCATGTATTACCTTTATGATACCCGGTACAGCCGGGCGGAATTCTGATTGCTGCATACTACCGTAAATCCTTCGTTACGGGAATAAGCGCGGTTTGAAATCAGATAAGCATTCTTCGAAGTCATATCCGATTGAAGCACCTGCTTTACGGAAAGATCCTCCTCTTTCCGGGGGTTTTCATAATACAGCTGCATAATCACGGAAACAATGTCCTCTTCCTGATGTATGCCGATCCGTTGCAGTGAATCCTTCGAATCCAGATAACATACCGAGAACTTCATCCGCATTTTACAAAAATACTGCGTTACGGTCCATAACAGATCAAAGAAGGAATCCATCTCACGGTTGTCGGTATACGAGAGTTCCGCAAGAATCTGGAACCGGTCGCCCGAAAGATCCGAAAACTCTTTTACCAAAAGCTGTTCGCTCTTCGCGCTCAGTTTCCAGTGAATCGTCTGCAGTTTATCCCCGACGGCATATTCCCGGATATCGAAAATCTCCGACCGGTCTTCTCCGCGGCCGTGCTCTTCCGTATAATCGTCTTCCTCTTCACCGGTTCCGGTAATCTGATCCAAAGACCCGCTCAGTTCCGCGACATGCGGCATGATAACAACCTCGGAAACGCTTTGCTCCGTTTTCGTAAATCCTGCAAGATCAAACAGATCCGTCGAAGCAAACTTAACAAGTTCCGCCCGATACAGGCCGCAGTACTTGAACGAAACAGGAAGCACGTATTCTTCGGTTTTATAAGGACCGACATAGAACGAAATCTTATGAATATACGCTTCGGCCCCGAACGCATTCCGAATCCGGAAGAATACATTAAATTTTGAATGCGGATATGCGGAATGATTGACAATCGTAACGACAAGATTTCCTTTCGCATTACGGTTCAGCATGGATTGCCGGAAGGATAACGTGACGGAACACTTTCTTCCGAAGAAAAGGAAAAAGAGAACAGAGAAAACGGGTATCGAAAGTCCTACGATCAGAAGAACCAGGGATACCGGATGATTGTTGAATATATAAAGGATTATGAGTGCGCCGAGTATGAGGACAAGACGCAGATAGGATAAAATGTATTTGCTCATAGATAACCCCGGCAAGGATTAAAATGATACCTTCGCGACACGCACTTCGTGAACGATTGTCTGAAGCACCGAATCCGTATCGATTTCTTTCGCTTTCGCTTTCGTGCTGAGAACAATCCGGTGCGCAGCAACCGGATAAAGGTTTGCAATTACGTCGTCCACGCCGATATAGTCTTTTGAAAGCATATAGGCGTGGCATTTGGCCATACGAAGCAAAGCCTTGGTTCCTCTCGGGCTTAAACCAAGCGCGATGTTTTCGGAGTTTCTGGAAGCTTCGGCGATATTCACGATGAAATCATAAACCGCTTCATCCACGAAAACGCCTGCGGCCTCTTCCTGCATCTTCAAAAACTGTTCCCGGTTGATAATCGGATTGATCGGATTCATGCCGATATCGGATTTTAAAATGTCAACTGAGGATTCATGACTCGGATAGCCCATCGAAAGGCGGATCATGAAGCGGTCCATCTGTGATTCCGGCAGACGTTGCGTACCTGCGGAACCGAAAGGATTCTGCGTCGCGATAACGAAGAAAGGTTTCGGAAGCTGGTGCGTAGTACCGTCCACGGTCACCTTTCCTTCTTCCATCAGCTCAAGAAGCGCAGACTGCGTCTTCGGCGAAGTACGGTTAATCTCGTCCGCAAGGAACAGGTTGCACATGGCCGAACCCTCATGGTATTCAAACTCCCGCGACTGCGGATTGAACATCGAAAACCCGGTAATGTCGCTCGGCATTACATCCGGAGTAAACTGCACACGGCGGTACGAAAGCGACATCGCTTCCGAAATCGAAACTGCAAGCGTCGTTTTGCCGACGCCCGGAATGTCCTCCAAAAGCACGTGCCCGCCCGCAAGCATGGCACATAAAACACGCCGGATTACGTCATCTTTCCCCTTGATATTCTTCTTTATTTCATCGATAATTCCCTGAATAGCCGAATTCAACCTTATGTCCTCCGAACCTGAATTTCGTATATATCCGAACTTATATTTTATATTACCATACTCCTGCGGGAAATGCCACAGAAAATGAACCGTTACCTCTCTTGCAAAACACCGAAAGAAAGGATATACTTCAAAAAGACACAGATAGGAGTTCCGGATATGAAATTACAGCAATTACTGAGTTATACAAGAAAAGCCGTCGATGATTATCATATGATTGAGGAGAATGATAAGATTGCCGTCGGAATCTCCGGCGGCAAAGACAGTCTGACGCTTCTTTATGCTCTTTCCGGACTGAGAAGGTTCTATCCGAAACACTTTGAGCTGTGTGCAATTACGGTAAACCTCGGATATCCGATTGATTATATAAAGATTGAAAGACTGTGCGAAGAACTGTCTGTTCCTTTCTATGTCGTGGAAACCGAAATCGCGAAAATCATATTCGGGGAAAGAAAAGAAAAAGGCCCCTGTTCCTTATGCGCCAAGATGCGGAAAGGCGCATTGAATGAGAAGGCCAAAGAACTCGGATGTAATAAGATTGCTTATGCGCATCATAAAGACGATGTTATCGAAACGATGCTGATGTCCTTAATCTATGAAGGAAGGTTCTATACCTTCGCCCCGGTAACGGACTGGGACCGGACCGGTCTTACGCTGATCCGGCCGTTAATCTATACGGAGGAACGGGATATAATCGGGTTTCAGCATAACTATAATCTTCCGACCTTCAAAAATCCCTGTGAGGCGGACGGAAACACGACAAGGGAATATGCTTCCGAGCTTATAAAAGAGATTAACGAAAAGGCTCCCGGCGTACGGGAACGGCTCTTTCATGCAATCACCGATTCCGAAACGCTTACGAAATGGAAGAAGTAGGCCTCTCTTCTATTCCGTCTTACAGTAATACGGAATCAGAAGATAATGACCTGCATGAATCGAATCCGACTTCAGGGAATTGGTTCTCTTGATTTCCTTAATGTAAGCCTGAAGGCTGCCGCATTCGGGCGTATAATAAGCGGAAGCGATATCCCAGAGGGTATCTCCTTCCCGGATCTGAATGCTCACGCACGTCTTCACCCGGTCGGAGCTTCCGTAAGCCTTATTCTTTCTGAGATGCAGAAAGGTAATTGCGAACAAAACCGTGCAGACGATTGCCGCAAGAATCAGCACTCTTTTCATGGTAATTCTTTCTAATCTTATACTCTTCATTCCCTTGTTCCTCCGATTGAACATTTCGAACATTTGTTTGTATATTTGCATTATACCGAACATATATTCGAATGTCAATCGGCAGATACGATACAAAATAACCAAAAATTTGTTCGATTTTTTGGTTATTTTTTCGAACAAATGTTTTGATTTTTTCAAAACGGAATGATATAATGATTACAAATAACGGAAACAGAGGAGGTTTGTCATGCCCGGTAAGATTACGAAGAAACAACAGGAGATTTTAGAGTATATTAAAGAACAGATTCTTGCCAAAGGATATCCGCCGGCGCTTCGGGACATCTGCGAGGCGGTTCATCTCCGCTCCACTTCCTCGGTGCACGCGCATCTTGAGACGCTTGAAGAGAACGGGTATATCCGCCGCGATCCGGCCAAGCCCCGCGCCATCGAAATTATCGATGACGACTTTAATCTTGCAAAACGCGAAGTCGTGAATGTTCCGATGGTCGGCACCATCACCGCGGGCCAGCCGATTCTTGCCGTTGAGTCCATTGAGAACTATTTTCCGATTCCGGCCGAATTCATGCCGAATGCCGAAACCTTTATGCTCCGCGTAAAGGGCGACAGCATGGTGAACGTCGGCATCTTCGACGGCGACCAGATTCTTGTCGAGCGCCGCAATACCGCAAGAAACGGAGAGATTGTCGTGGCACTGATTGAAGATTCCGCCACGGTTAAAACGTTCTATAAAGAGAAAGGCCACTATCGTCTCCAGCCCGAGAACGATTACATGGATCCGATTATCGTCGACAATGTCGAAATACTCGGAAAGGTTATCGGCTTGTTCCGTCTGTTCTGACCTTTTCAACAGAAATGAAATAACAAAAAAGTGTGGATTCCGGAATACCGGGTCCACACTTTCTCATTTTCCGTAATTAAGAATTACAGCTCCTCGACGGAAACCGTCCTGCCGTCTCTCCAGACGCGCTCCAGATCATAGAACAGGCGGTCCTGCTTCGAAAAAACATGAATGACAACGTCTTCATAATCGAGAAGAATCCAGCCGCAGTTCTTCATACCTTCGACGCGCTTCGGGGAACGTCCGAGTTTGAAAAGTTTTTCCTTTACGTTATCGACAAGGGCTTCCACCTGAGGCGCATTCGCTCCGTCGCAGATGACGAAATAATCCGCAATTGTGGAAACGTCCGCGATATTGATAATCTGAATGTTTCCGCCCTTCTTCTCTTCGAGTGCCTCGCAGGCGGTCTTAACCAGTTCGTTCGATGTTAACATACGCTTCTCCTTTATGATTTCCGCCTTCAGGGCAGAATGATTTTCTTTCTTTTCTTCGATTCCCGGTACAGAACAATCTTCTTTCCGATTACCTGGACGACTTCCGCGCCGGTTCGCTCGGAAAGCATCCGCGCAAGGTCATCCGGTTCTTCCATACAGTTATTAAGCACCGAAATCTTAACCAATTCCCGCGCCTCAAGCGCTTCCGAAACGGACGCGGAAATCTCCGGCGTGAGGCGGCCTTTGCCGATCTGCAGAATCGGCTCCGTCACCATCGCAATGCTTTTCAGATAGGCTCTCTGCTTGCTGTTCATCGGCTCTCTCCTTCGGAAAATGTAATGCTTATTTGTAGTAATCAAACTGCAGCCCGTACATGCGGACCGTGTCGCCGTCCTGAATACCGAGCGCTTCGAGTTCTTTTAAGATGCCCGACGTCTTCAGGAAATTCTGGAAGAATTCGAAGCCCTTTTCGGAATCGAGATTCGTGTAGCCGAGCATCCGCTCAATCCGCGGTCCTTCAACAACATACATGCTGTTTTCCATGTCATATTCGACCGTAAAAGGCTCTTCCGCTCCGTCCATCGTCTCCGGGAAGTATTCCTGCTCGAACACAATAGGCTCTTCCTCAATCGTATGAAGCATGTTATAGGCCGCATACAAAAGCTCACGCACGCCCTGCCCGCTTACCGCGGAAATCGGATATACGGGCGTTCCTTCGGGAAGCCCGTCCGCAATCAGCGAGAGCGCAATCTCCTGTTCTTCGGGCGTAAACAGATCCATCTTATTGACGGCGATGATCTGCGGCTTGCCTGCAAGCACTTCGCTGTATTTTGCGAGTTCTTCGTTAATCTTCTGAATGTCGGAAACCGGATCGCGTCCTTCGGTCGAAGCGCCGTCCACGATATGAATCAATACGCGGCAGCGTTCCACGTGCTTTAAGAACTCGTGACCGAGCCCGACGCCTTCCGAAGCGCCTTCAATCAGACCGGGAATATCCGCAATGACGAACCCGTCGGTATCATCGAGCTTCACGACGCCGAGATTCGGATTCAGCGTCGTAAAATGATAATTCGCAATCTTCGGTTTGGCGTTGCTTACGCGCGACAGAAACGTGGACTTTCCGACATTCGGGAAGCCTACAAGACCGACATCGGCAATTACCTTAAGCTCAAGAATAACGTTCAGCTCGCGGCCTTCCTGGCCGGGCTGCGCATATCTCGGAATCTGCATCGTTGGAGTCGCGTAATGGCGGTTTCCTTTGCCGCCGCGGCCGCCCTTCAGGACAACAACGCGCCTGTTCTCATGCGAAAGATCCGCAATAACCATGCCGGACTCCGCTTCTTTAATGACCGTGCCCTCGGGAACTTTCAGAATGAGGTCTTCCCCGTCCTTTCCGGAGCAGCAGTTGTTGCCGCCGGGTTCGCCGTTCTCGGCCTTGTACTTCCGCTTGTAGCGGTAGTCGTTAAGTGTGTTCAGTCCGTCATCGACCTCGAAGATGATATCTCCGCCGCGTCCGCCGTCGCCGCCGTTCGGTCCGCCCGCCGCGATGAATTTCTCGCGGTGGAAACCGACATGTCCGTCGCCGCCGTTTCCGGAACGAATATAAATTGTTGCAATATCCGCAAACATAAACTCTCCGTTTCAGATGTCATGAGGAGGGACCCGCGAAGCGGGAAGAGTCCTGATGACCTACGCACACGCTTGTCGCCGCAGACGACCTTCATTCAGCGTGTGCTCCTTAAAAAAAAGGCCCCGGTATCGATTACCAGGGCCTTTTGGAAATCAAACTATTCGGCTACAGGATAAACGCTGGCCTGCTTTCTGCCGCCTGCCTTGGTTTCGAACTTCAAAGTTCCGTCTACCAATGCGAACAGGGTATCATCGCCTCCGCGTCCTACATTAACGCCGGGATGAATCTTGGTGCCACGCTGACGGAACAGGATGTTGCCCGCCTTGACAAACTGACCGTCTGCCCTCTTGGCGCCGAGTCTCTTGGACTCGGAATCTCTGCCGTTCTTCGTGGAGCCAACACCCTTCTTATGAGCAAATAACTGAAGGTTCATAGTAAGCATGTCAATTCCCTCCTCAAAAATGTGTCTTAACTCTCTGTAACAATGATCTTAACGTGTCCGGGATACTGCTCCGCGACACTTTGCAATCCGAGATACATGGACTGCAGCAGCAAATGTGCTTCAGGACTTACCGTTCCGAGCATCTCCGCATGCAACTCTCCGTCCGACTGAGCTGTGCCGATCCGGTCGGATGTCAGCTGTTCGATGGAATTCACGGTGTTGATCGTTAATGCGGAAACCGCGGAACACACAATATCCTGTCCCTCATCCGCATATTCAGCATGTCCCGTTACGGAAAATGCCACGATCCCGTCCTTCTCTTTACGAATTGTAATCGTAATCATGATTATGCGTTAATCGCGTCGATCTTAACCTGTGTAAAGGCCTGTCTGTGTCCGTTCTTCTTATGATATCCGGACTTTCTCTTGTAACGGTATACGATAACCTTCTTCGCCCTACCGTCACCGATTACGGTCGCGGAAACGGTTGCGCCGGCAACACAGGGAGTTCCGACAACAAGTTCACTTCCATTGTTTACTGCGAGAACCTGATCAAAAGTAAAGTTCTCACCCTCGGCTGCACCGAGCTTTTCAACTTTAATGATATCGCCTTCAGCTACCTTGTACTGCTTACCGCCTGTTGCAATAATCGCGTACATAATGGCACCTCCTATTATCATTACTCGCCAACTACGGTGGCACTTGCGTGCTCTTCAGACCCCATTGTGCGGCATACTGTGACAGAATAGCATAATCCGTCGGGAATGTCAAGAAAAATCTTGTTTCTTCCTCATCTTCTTCAAATAGAAACCGGCCATTCCGAACTGGTATATTTCCAGAATTCGAAACATAAGAAACGAAACCGACAGATACCGGTTCCCGCTTCTGTCAAGAAGGTTGTTGATCTGTCTCACATATACTGTTTCATCCGGTTCCGGAAAAGTCTCACCGGTAATCACTCCGACAACCAGATAAAGCACTGCTAAGAACATCAGCAAACACATGCACAGAATATTGGTTTTATAAAGATTCGGAAATGCCTTTCTTATATAAGACGGGTTATCGCAGAGACACTCCGAGTTATAAAACAGGTGAATGACAAACGGCACAAGAAAAATCAGAAACATCTCCGCCGAGAGCCAGTTCATTCCGTACAAAGGAGCTGACAGCTTCACGCTCGGCGTGAGAGAGGCTGCAATGACTCCCTGCAGAAGAAAAATGTAAAGAACAAAGGCCATTCTTTTAACGGTAAAGCATGCAGCCAAAGCCGCAACAGCTTTAAGCAAAAAGGCAAACGGTGAAGTCAGTATATAATTGTCGTTCATAAGCAGAAAGAAGAACGGCGACGTATCGCTGCTCCATCCGGCAAATGTATATGCCGAAAATCCCAAAAGGGTAATCACATCCGCTATGATAAACCAAAGAAAGAGGTCTTGAAAAACCCGCAGCACGTGTTCCCGTTCCGTCAGAAGCTTAAGCCCGGTATTCTGTCCTTCTGTGATATCCTGCCCGGACATCGTCATTATGCCGTTCTCCGAACTGACATATCCGACAAATTCTTTTTTCTCATTATATACTTTCATGGTTTCCCGCCTTTTTGATCATCATCGGTATCAAAATCCAATATGCAGTTTCGAACATATAGTACAAAAGCCCGGCATACATGCAGAAAGCAACGGAATCCGCAAGAAAAGCCATCAGCAACAGTATAATTCTGCAAAGAAATAACGACCAGACAAGTCGGGACTTGCATGCAGACTGCATGGAAACGCAAACCAAAAACAAAATCATAAACCCGAGTGCCGTAACAATCGTCTGATTGACGGAGAACAATGCATAATCCGGACGGATGATCATGCTCCCGGCGAAATATCCGAGCAAAACCTGAAGGCCCACGGCAACGTACAGAATGCGTCTGCGAGCCGAAAGCATGAAAAGCCCGGACAGTTGCAGCAGGTACGAAAGAGGCACAAAAAGAAACACTCCCGTCCCGAACATTCCGGCCGCCGACAGGCGCTTTACCGTATCGACATCAACAAAAGGAGAAGCATCATTACGAATCGTAAGAATCAGCGAAATGCATGCAATAAAGCCGGCAAATGCCATGACATAATACCCGCTCGGAAGTGAAATCCTCTTCGGGGGATCTATGCGTACGCTGACCGGCATGATGGCATTTTCCGATTCAAACAAATCTGAGTCCCGCACGGTTCCGATTAAATTGTGATGTTCATCGTATAATTTCATTCCGTTATAACCTTATGGTTCAAATCCGAGTTTTCTAACGGTTTCGTAAAGCGGCACGTCCTTCTTCTCCCGTGTGATTTCGACGATTCCGAGTGCCGTGATATCGACTACATTGACGGAGCGGTCGTCCGCCGTATATTCGCGAAGCTTCGTAAGCAATTCCTGTGCATCCCCGAAGCCGTCGGTGGATATGAAATCACAGAGAATCATCCCCGAAAGGCCTCGTAACCGCATCTGGCGCGCGAGCTCCTTCGCGGCTTCTAAGTTAATCTCATGAAGCGCGTTCTTCTTTCGAAGCGCGGACCCTCTCCCGCTGTTCACATCGACAACGGTCATCGCTTCGGTTTTATCAAACACAATGTTGCCGCCGCTCGGAAGCGGAACGGTCCGCGCCTGAGCGTCCGAAAAGGCCTTCGAAAGGCCATACAGATGATATAAACTTACCTTTTCGGAATCGTATTTCCGAAGCTTTCCGGAGAAATCCGGAAGGAACGCAGAAAAGTACTCCGAAAGCTTCGCAAAAACATCCGGATCGTCGGTAACAATCTCCGCAAGCTCCGAAAGGTATTCGTCCCGGAATAAAATCATATATTCCGAAAGTCCCTCATGCAGGCAGGTCCCCGGAACGCCGCAGCGGAACTTTCTCACAACTTCCTCATACGAGGTTCTAAGCGTCTCATATTCTTTTATGATCCGCTCCTCCTCGAAATATACGGAGTTCGTCCGGAGCATCACCCCGTACCCTCCTTCCGTTCTTCCGGCAAATTCCGCGCGCATCCGGTCGCGGAAACCGGGAACGTCGATTTTCTTTGAAAAGGATATTCCCTTTCTTCCCTGAAGAAGGCATACGGCATTCCCGACAAGCGAAACCGCGCCGGTTCCCGAAGAAGCCTTCTGTTTCGACGGCAGGCGGTCAATCTGAATCAGAATGCAATCACCCGCATGAAGCTTCCCGTCCGCATGTTTCGGTTCCGTAAGCGCGCCTTCGGTCTTCTCGATCGGCACATACACATTTTCCCCGGTTCCGATATCGACAAAGCACGCATTCATGTTCGGAACCATCCGGTCAATCCGTCCGATATAAACGTTCCCGACACGGAATAACTCGGATTCTTTGCATAAAGACAGCTTCCGGCATTCCTTCCCGCGGAACAGGGCGGTTACAAGGACGCCGTCCTTCCGGCAGATTATGATTCGATCATCCATAACGGCACCTTCTTTTCTCCCTGATCACCGAACAGATCCATCCGGTGTATGGTCCGTTCGGTCTTCTCTTCCGTAATCCCCGCATACGAAAGAATTCCCTGAAGAAATACTTCCGCGGAGATGTTCTGTTCGCTTCCTGCATCGAGATATACGATTACCGCAGTATCGTCATATAAAGAAGCATGCTCCGCTCCGCACATCATATCGTTATCCGAAAAGGAAAAGCTTCCGTCATCAAAAAACCGGGAGACCTTTCCGTCCGTAAGCATGCAAAGTCCGTGCACGCCGGCCCTTAAATCGCATTCGCGCGTTCCGTTCTTGGTCGTTTTTTCGACAATATAGGATTTCTCCGACGCAAACCTGCGGAGTACGTCCGGCAGGTCCCGTGGCATTTGCCGGAGTGAAACCGCATAAGCGGCTCCGGTGATCAAAGCCATGCCGGTAATCTTCTTCTCGTTCGGCTTGTAGTCCGGAAGAATCGTCACCCGGTTTACCGGGATTTCTTCGCAGCATGCGCCGAGCAATGCATGGTAGATTGAGTCCGCGTCAAGCGGCTCGCGTAGTTCCATATCGAAATACTCGCCGTCGCTCGTATACGAAAGCGAAAGCGGCTGCGCAAACGAAAGAATCGGATGCGGATGATACCCTTCCGAGAACATAAGCGGAAGTCCCGCACGGCGGAATACCTTCTGATAATACCGCATCACATCGAGGTGACCTAAGAACCGGGCGCTTCCGAATTTTGCAAATCTGACACGTACTCTCATCCGTTCACCCCCGTATCCATTCCGTCATAGCAAAGGCTCGTGCCGAACTCGTCACGCGGCTCCACGCAGACGCCGCAGCCGAATTTGGCGGCGCCGCAACCGGAACATTTGCGGCGGCAGTTCGGCGTGATTTCCGCTCGTTTCGAGCGCTCATATTCACGCCGCAGGAACTTCTTCGATACGCCGATATCGATGAAATCCCACGGAAGGATCTCGTCCTCGCCGCGTTCTCTCGTATTATAGAAATCAATCGTGACGCCGTGCCGGTCCATGATTTCCTTCCAGACGTCAAACTTAAAGTATTCTGTCCATGCGTCATAGATGCAGCCGGCCTTATACGCTTCCTCGATTACGTCGCAAAGCTTGCGGTCGCCTCTCGCGAAGATGCCTTCCATCACACTCGTGTC
>JAGAES010000149.1 GCA_017613055.1 Lachnospiraceae bacterium
GCTCTATCCAGCTGAGCTACTGGCACATATTCTCATAAAAGGAGCACCGCACATTAAAAATCGGCTTCGCCGATGTGCGGCGCGTAGATTATCAGGACTACGTCAGTTGCTTCGCAACTGCCACCTCATGACAAAGAGCGGGTGATGGGAATCGAACCCACGTGTCTAGCTTGGAAGGCTAGTGTTCTACCATTGAACTACACCCGCATGTCGTATATAATGTGATGATTCGGGATGACAGGATTCGAACCTGCGACCTCTTGATCCCAAATCAAGCACCCTAGCCAAACTGGGCCACACCCCGTCAGCGCTTCCCCATTATATTACAAGGCATTTCAAAAGTCAACAGAAATATTCGTTCTCAGAGAACGCCTTCTTCCGTCAGCAAATCCCGCATCGCGCGGAGCGCTCTTCCGCGGTGGCTGATGGCATTCTTCTCCTCGGGAGGAAGCTGTGCGGTCGTCACGCCGCGTTCGGGAAGCAGGAAGATCGGGTCGTATCCGAATCCGTTCTCACCGGCCTGCCGGTCGTTAATCACGCCCTCCACCGGTCCGCGAACAACCCACTCGCGTCCGTCCGGAAGCACGCATGCAATCGCGCAGACGAACCGCGCCGTCCGCTCCTCAGGCGGAACCTGCATGGCGCGCGAAATGATATAGTTATTCTTAATGTCATACGACGTGTCTTCGCCCATGAACCGTGCGGAATAGATGCCCGGAGCGCCGCCCATGCAGTCGACTTCAAGCCCCGAGTCGTCCGCCATCGCCATGACGCCTGCCGCGCGGCTCACCGCCCTGGCCTTAATCAGGGCATTTTCCTCAAATGTCTTTCCGTCCTCGACGATGTCTGCGGAAATTCCGGCTTCCTTCATCGATAGAATCTCAGGAATCGTGTCCCCGAGAATCTCGCGGATCTCGCGCATCTTTCCCTGATTGCCGGTTGCGAAAATCAGTCTGTTCATTCGTGCTCCTCAGTTCTTCGGCGGTTTCGGTCCGAGGTACTGGTAAAAGTACGTTCGGATCATGCCGTTATAAATCTTGCGGTTGCGGTCGGCTTTCCGGCCGATATACCGCTCTGCGTCCTCGTACGACGTAATGATGTACCAGGACCACGTGTCAAGCTTTTTAAAGGTCTCGCCGATGTCCTTATAAAGACCGGGGAGCGCTTCCTTTTCTTCGAGACGCTCGCCGTACGGCGGGTTCGTCACGATAAATCCGTATTTCTTCGGATGCGACAGCTCCTGCATCGGCCGCACCTGGAAATGAATCTGGCCGGCAACGCCTGCCATCTCCGCGTTCTGTCTTGCAATCTTAATCGCGTCGCGGTCGATGTCGAAGCCCTGAATCTGCAGTTTCACGTCGTGAAGTTCCTGACTCTTCGCCTCTTCGCGCGCTTCGTCCCAGTACTTTGCGGGAATGCGCTCGCGGAAGCTTTCCGCCTGAAAATGCCGGTTCACGCCCGGCGCTATCTTCAGTCCTTTGAGCGCCGCTTCAATCGGAATCGTGCCGCTTCCGCAGAACGGGTCTACGAGGATGCGGTCCTTGTTCCAGGGCGTCAGCGCGAGAAGCGCTGCTGCCAGCGTCTCACTGATCGGCGCCTTGCCGACAAGCTTGCGGTAGCCGCGCTTGTGAAGCGATTCGCCCGAGGTGTCGATGGTTACCGTGAAGCGGTCCTTGAGCGCCGAAACGCGGATCGGATAAGCATTTCCGGTCTCCGGGAACCACGCGATGTGATAGCTGTCGCGCATGCTCTCGACGATGGCTTTCTTCATAATCGACTGGATGTCCGAGGTGCTGAACAGCTGACTCTTGACCGAGGTCGCCTTTGCTACCCAGAACTTCGCGTCGGCCGGCAGAATGTCCGCCCACGGAAGCGCTTTCGTCTCGGTGAACAGCTCCTCGAACGTCGCCGCACGGAACGAACCGACCTTCCAAAGCACGCGCTCCGCGGTCCGAAGACCGATGTTCGCGCGGCAGAAGGCATGCTCGTCTCCGGCAAATGTGACACGCCCGTCCTCAACCTCGGTAATCTCGTATCCGAGTTCCGTAATCTCCTGTTTTAAAACGCTCTCAAGCCCGAAATGGCAGGGGGCGATAAATTCGTATTTCATGGCAGCTCCTCTGTGAAATCTTCACGCCCGCTATTGTATCATAAAGCCTCGCGGATTGCAAAGAATTCCGAAATTCACTCTTGACATTTTACGGAAAGCAATATACAATACACTTTGTTGCGAAGCAACGTGTGCATGTAGCTCAGCTGGATAGAGCACTTGGCTACGGACCAAGGTGTCGGGAGTTCGAATCTTCTCATGCACGCTAAAAGGGACTGAATCCAGTCCCTTTTTTCTTTTCTCTATTCGTTTTCTTCCGGGTAATACCGCTTCCGTCTCGTCTTCTCAAAGAACACGAAAAGCGCCCCCGTGATAATCACTGCGTATACGATTCCGAACCCGATCCGCGCAACCGTCGGAACATCCGGTTTATAAAGTGCGGCAAATGCGAGCGAAAAGATAATCAGTAACGGAATCAGCACCGTTCCGAGCACTATCTTAAAAAGCCCGCTGTCGTCGTTGATTTCCATGCTCTGAACAGAGCCCTTGATGAAACAGTCGTCCTCGGGTACTATCCGGTAGCGTCCTTCCATGCACGCAAGCGTGAACGAAACCGTACCTTCCGTGCCGGGTTTCAGGGTTCCGCTGAAACGGGCACGGAACGGCGACGGCACATCCGTACCGTAACGGAGCTTCCGTCCGAATACCGAAGCATAGTAAAGTTTAAGCCGCTCCGACCGGCCGCCTTCGGTCCCTTTCGGCGTCTGTTCGATTATAATGCTCACCGGCTGACCGTCCGTTTCGATTTCGGAGCACTCCGCTCCGTTCAGGTAAACCTTCACGTCGGTTCCTGCCGGATGATGGACTTTCACATTTACCGCCATATCAAATCTCCTCGCATGTCGATTGCGTCCTTCATCATTGTATCGTATCCCGTTACA
>JAGAES010000150.1 GCA_017613055.1 Lachnospiraceae bacterium
TAAGAAAAGAAACCGGTCTTTATCTGAGCCACGGGCTTCAGTACGGAACCGGCGGGGAACACTGTCTCCGCATGAACATTGCCTGCCCGCGCGCCGTGTGCAGGGAAGGAACGGAACGTTTGATCCGCGGGCTTAAGATGCTCCGATATAAATGATGATTCCCCGGAAGAATCGGAAACGGCATCTGAAAGCCATCAAATCTCGGACAATTTCGTCAGAAAATGACGCATTATGTGTCTAATTGGCATTTTTCGAAAATGCCATGTCACAAATTTTTTGCAAACGAAAAGCCTGTGCGGTACTATTATAGTATCAGTGCAGGCTTTTTTGTATCGGAAGAGCGCGTCTTCCGACCGGCGAAAGGAGGATATTATATGAGAAAGACAAGAAAAATGCTCGCGGTTTTGCTGGCGCTTGTCCTGTTTTCGATGACGGCGCTTACCGGCTGCGGCGGGGATGACGATGAAGACGGCGGAAGCCGGAAGAAGAAACCGACCGAATCGGTGAAGGACGATCCGACTTCGGTACCGACCGAACCGCCGAGCGGAAGCGGAACGCTTAAAAAGGCGATTCCTTAAGTAAGGCGCTCGGCTTCAGCACAAAGCTTCCGACGACCGTGACCCTGACCGCGCTGAATGAAGGCGGCACGAACATGTATATGACGAAAGAGGACGGTCATATCCGGAATTTCATGGACGTGATTTCGGAGATTACCGTCGGCGAGTATCAGGGCAATACAAAAGAAAAGAACTTCAACACCCTGAAGCTGCAGTGGAGCGACGGCTCGGACATCGAGATTCTGTATTCCGGAAGCCAGCTTATCTATAAGGCGGACGGGACCCGCGAGGTGTACTCCCTGACCGGAGGAACCCTGGTGGATGCGGCGGATGCGCTTATGAGCGACGTGCCGGACGATGACGGGCTGAAAAACATCAGCTGTTCCGAACTCGGAATTAAAACGAAAGCACCTTTAGATTCGGATACCGTGTATGACGAGGAAGCCGGACTCTACATCGGCGTCGGCTCGGGCACGCCCAACAATATTCCGTATGTTCTCATGTACCGCATCCGCGATTCGAAATACTCCGCAAAGGACTACTTCAAAAAGTCCGGAATTCCGTTCTTCGAGGATGCGTACGGTGACGACCTGATTTCGTACAGCAATGTCGAAGAACTCGACGCGGAGATGGCGGACGGAACGAAAGTCACATTTTACGGATGTGAATTCACTTACACCGCGTACGGCAACCGGCTTTGCGCATACCGGATTGTCGGACAGTTCGGAAACGACCTGATCTACCTCACCGGCAAATACGTCGACGGCGATGAAGATATGATGGAAGACGTCATGGAAGTTCTGGAAATCGCGGCGATTTACCTCACCGTAACGGACGGCGGCACCGCTAAGAATGACCCGACGCCGGAACCGACGAAGAAGCCGGGTCCGTCAACGGACAATTTCACGATTGTAGCGAGCCCCGCCTCGCAGGTCAAGTACGAGAAATACGACAACGGCCTTTTCTCCGCGGAAATCCCGAAGGGATGGGTTGTTGAAGTGCATGAGCAGTCGGATTACATTCACTACACTTTCCAGATTTACGACCCGAAGAATCCGGACCTCCGCATCATGTATAACATGAAGAGCGAGGGGTACTGGGCATCGAAAGCGGACCATGATTTCTTCGCGAATGCCTACCCTACAAGCGAGCTGTCCGCTAACCCGTGGCTTGACGAACTGACGACGCTTGCGCTTCTTCCCGCATTTTTCAAGATTATGCCGGACGGCACGATGTTCAAGTTCCGGAAGACGACGGATTTCAAAAAGATTGAATCGCTCGGGACCGACGTGTTCGGCGGCGAGATTATCCATGCGACGTCGACCAACGCGGAAGGAAAGACCGTTGAGGGCATCTATTCCGCATCCATCATGAAGATAAACCTGTATTACGTGAATATGCTTTATGTTTACGGTGCGACCTTCATGACGGCACCGGAAGGCGAACTGAGCAACTGGATTGAAGTGCTGGAGCATATCTTCTCGACCGTCGAGTTCAGTGCCGCTTACCAGAAGGCGCTCAACGAAGAGCTGATCTTCCAGGGGCAGGCCACGATGGAAATCTCCCGGATCTGCTCGCAGACGACCGATATCGTAATCAGCGGATGGGAGTCAAGACAGGCCACTTACGACCGTATCTCCCAGAAGCAGAGCGACGCAACGCTCGGTTATGAGCGCGTCTACGACACCGAGAAGGGCGAAATCTACCGGGCGCCGCTTGATTTCCTTGACAACTATTCGGGAAGCCGTTATCGGGCGGTTACGGACGACCAGTATCTGCTTCCGATTGACGGATACATTCAATGGAAATAAACAAAAACAGTGACCGACGGGGCAGCGGAATCCATCCGCTGCCCTTATTTTGTTTCGAAAAATGACACGCTTTTTCTACTGACGGTTGGTTGAGAATACTACTTACCTGTGGTATAATGACACCATTGAGACAGGACGTCTCAAAGAAAAGGAGAGAGTGTATGCTAAATGACATCATTTCCCAAAAACAGGCACTGTTTCAGGACGGTGTGCAGACGGTACTGCGGGGGCAGGAAAGCCGTTCAAGAAGAGTTATCCTTCTGAAAGGAAATCTGGTACAGAATGCAAGAAGCGAAAGCCGGGGCGTTAATGCGCGCGTGAACCGGAACGGCATGTTCGGGTTTGCTTCGGAGGCGGAGTATTCACCCGAAGCAGCGGAGCGGGTGCTCCGGGCGGCTACGGCCAACGCGGAGTTCCTCGGAAGACATTCCGACCGGAAGACGCCGTTTCCGCCTTCGATTTTTGCAGGGCAGTTGTTCTGCCCCGGAACAATCATGGATACCGAACAGAAACGGATCATTGAGCTGTGCCGGACCGTGGATGATTACATTCAGAAGAAGTATCCCGATCTTTCGAGCCGGACGGTTGTGTATACCGAGGATTCGATGGATAAGATCATCTATACGTCCGACGCGTGCAGCGGGCATGTCGTAAACCCGCGGGCGCACATGTACGTCATCATGAATTCGGAAACGAAGGACGGCGTACCGGTGGAGATTTCCGAATCGTTCGGCGGTTACGGCGGGTTTGAGGACCATTTTACGGACGTAACGAAACTGTACCCGGAGATTGACGAAATCTATCGGAAGCTGATGGACAAGAAGGAAGGCGTGTATGCGGAAGCCGGATACAAGACGGTTATCTTAGGCGGCATGATGGGCGGAATGCTCGCGCATGAGGCAGTAGGCCATACCGTGGAAGCCGATCTCGTAAGAGGCGGAAGCGTAGCGGGACCGTACCTCAATAAACGCGTCGCATCCGACCTTGTTTCGCTCGTGGATTTCGCGCATACCTATGAGGGACAACGCGTGGCACTTCCCGTATACCTCGATGACGAAGGCACGAAGGCGGAGGATGCGGTTTTGATCAGGGACGGCATCCTGGTAGGCTATATGAACGACCGTGAGAGCGCGCTTGAATACGGCATGAAGCCGGCAGGCAACGCGAGGGCCTGGGCTTTCTCCGATGAGCCTTTGATCCGCATGCGGAACACGTGCATCCTGCCCGGCAAGAGCACGCTTGAGGAGATGATTGCCTCGGTGGATGACGGATACTATCTGATCCAGTCCGGAAACGGCCAGGCGGATCTGACCGGCGAGTTCATGTTCGGCGTGACATGCGGCTACGAAATCAAGAAAGGCAAGCTCGGCAGAGCGCTTCTTGATACGACCGTAACCGGCGTCGCATTTGACATGTTAAAGACCGTCGACATGGTTTCGAAAGACGTGCACTGGGAAACATCCGGAACGTGCGGCAAAATGCAGGCGATGGCGGTCGGCATGGGCGGCCCGCACATGCGCTGCAAAATCATGATCGGCGGACGATAGAGGGGAGGCGCACATATGAATGAGATCAGACCTTACGCGGACCGTTTGGACGCGATTTTAAAAGAAAAAGACGCAAAGAAGTATACGTATACGCTTGTGAAAACCGAGAAGCAGGAGCTGAATGCGGAAGCCGGGAAATTCAAGCTGACGCGCACAATCTTCAGTAATTACGCTTCGCTTAAGCTGTTTCAGGGAACGAAGATGGGCAACGTAAGCGGCAACGACCTTTCGGACGAAGGGCTTTTAAAGCTTGCTGACGACGCCTTCACGGCTGCGGAATCGGCCGAAGAGGAACCCTGCAACGATTTCGGCCCCGACCAGGGTAAAGATGTGTTCCGCCAGGGCATCTGGGAGCCGGATATGGACCGATTGCTTGAGCGCGTGCAGGAATTTCTCGATACCGTTTCGAAGGATTATCCGAAGATCAAACTCATGGCGGCAGAGGCTTCCTTCAGCCGTCACAACTGGATCAGCCGCAACACGAACGGAACGGAGTTCGAGTGCTATTCGGGAAGCTACAGCTTCATGGCGGAGGTCAGCGCTTCGGACGGCGGGCAGAACACCGGCATCAACGGAACCGGCGTTGAGTTCAAGGATTTTGACAAGCCGCTCATCGAGATGGGCAATATGCGCGAAGTCCTTGAGGCGACACAGAACAGTCTGAATCCGAAGACCGTCACCGGCAAATTCGAAGGCCCTGTCATTATGACTCCCGGCTGCACGGCCCAGTTTATTTCGATGCTGATGCGGAATTACGCGGGAAGCAACGTCGTTATGGACGGAACAAGCCTCTGGCTTGACAAGGTCGGAGAGCAGGTCACCGATGAGAATCTTACCATAGCGCTCAATTCGTATGACGACCGGATTATCGTCGGCGAGCGAGGCACGCAGGACGGCTTCCGTACGAAGGATGTGACGCTGATTGACCGGGGCGTCCTGAAGACGCACTGGCTGAATCTGTACGCTTCGAAGAAGACGGGGCGCCCGATGGCGCAGAACACAAGCTATAACCTTGTGGTTGAGCCCGGCGATAAGAGCTTTGAGGAGTTGATTGCTTCGGTTGATAAGGGACTTCTGATGGGCGATTTCTCGGGCGGATATCCGGGCACGAACGGCGAATTCTCGGGTGTTGCCAAGAACAGCTTCCTGATTGAGAACGGCAAGGTTCAGGGCGCCGTCATGGAGACGATGGTCAACGGCAATCTCGGCGAGATTTTCAAGAACATCCGCGGCATTTCGAAGGAACTTCTGTGCGACGGAACCATGGTTGTGCCGTACATCGCATTTGACGGAATCATTATCTCCGGCAAATGATAACGCTGAGACTTTAAACCGCACAAAAGTTGTAAAATGTTTTGTCATATTCCGTTTTTCCCTTCCCGTAAAAGATTTCTCTTTGCGAATTCCGCATCCTGTGGTAGAATACAAACAAAGAGGAAGCCGGAATGGTCCGGCAATGATTATTCGGAACGGTGCAGAATATGAAAAAGCAGGAAATCACGCGGCGCGGCGGTTGTATTTCTGCCGCACGACAGTCGGATAAGAAACAAAGACACAAGACAGGCCCGGCGAAGATTATGCTATGCCTGTGCTTGTGTCTTGTGCTTTTCTTGGGAGGTTTTTTTCAGAAAGGAAGCGCTGCCTCATACGAGGAGGATTCCGGCGCGCAGCTTGCGTCCTTGGATCCGACCCGTCCGGGAGCGGGCTATTCGGCAGTCCTTTATGACAATCAGAGCGGACTTCCGACTTCGGAAGCCAACGCGATTGTGCAGACGGAGGAAGGCTTTATCTGGATTGGAAGCTACAGCGGCCTAATCCGTTACGACGGCAACACGTTTGAGCGTCTCGATTCCACAACCGGTATCGCGAGCGTCGTAAGCCTTTTCGTGGACAGCAAAAACCGGCTCTGGGTCGGCACGAACGACGGCGGTGTCGTGGTGATCGAGAACGGTCTTACGAGAACCTTCCGGATTGAAGACGGGCTGAAATCGCTTTCGGTCCGCTCGATTACGGAGGACAAGGCCGGCAATATCTATGTCGGAACGACAAGAGGCGTTGCAAAGATTGATGCCGCGATGAAGGTCCAAACCATCGAGAAGCCGCAGATTAAGGATTCGTATATCCGGAAGCTTGTGGCGGACGAGAGCGGTTATATCTACGGAATCACGCAGGAAGGCGCTCTGTTTACCATTGAGGACGGCACGCTCGGCAAATTCATCTTTCTGAAAGAAGAAGGAATCCCCGGCATCGTATCGGTCAACCTCGACCCTTACCGTGAGGGCTATGTCTATCTCGGATCAAGTTCTTCGGACGTGTATTATGTAAATATCAAAGCGACGAACCGCGAGTATGAAAAGATCAACGTCGCTCCGCTTACCCGTATCAATGAGGTAATCAATGTTGAGGATACACTCTGGTTCTGCGCGAACAATGGCATCGGTCTGATGGCGCCGGGCGGAAAGCTGAGTCTTCTTGACACGGTTCCGATGAACAATTCGGTGGACCATATGATTGCCGACTATCAGAATAATCTGTGGTTTACCTCCTCGCGCCAGGGCGTTATGAAGATCACACAGAACCGCTTCGCGGACGTTTTCGACTGGTACGGACTGGATCCGATGGTCGTCAATTCCACCTGCGCCTATAACGATTACATTCTGTTCGGAACTGACAGCGGGCTTACGGTCGTTTCCGAAAAGGAAATTATCGACACGCTTAAGATTACCGAAGCGAAGACCTTCTCCGGAAAGAAGATTCCGCAGACGAATCTTGTCGACATGCTGAAGGGCTGCCGCATCCGTTCGGTAATCCGTGACAGCAAAAACCGGATCTGGTTTTCCACCTACAGCGAAGATTACGGACTTGTATGCTACGATGACGGGCGCATTGTCTGCTATACGGAGGCTGACGGCATGCCGTCCTCAAGAATGCGTTCGGTTACCGAATTCGCGGACGGAACCATTCATGTTGCCTGTACCGGCGGCATGGCGGTCATCAATGAACAGAACGGCACGATTAAAACGTATGACGAGGAAATCGGCTTATCGAATACCGAAATCCTTACGATTGCGGAAGCTTCGAACGGCGAATGCGTTATCGGTACCGACGGCGGCGGAATCTATGTAATCGGCAACGCCGTGGTCCGAAGCATCGATACGTCCTCGGGACTGACTTCGGATGTCGTGATGCGAATTAAAAGCGATCCGGAACGGGAGATTTTCTGGATTATTACAAGCAACTCTATTGCTTACATGGACAAGTTCTACCGTGTGAGGACAATCCGGAATTTCCCGTATTCGAACAACTTCGACATGTATGAGAACAGTAAGGGCGAGATGTGGATTCTGAGCAGTAACGGCGTATATGTCGTGGATACCGAACAGCTCTTACAAAACGAAATCATCGAGCCGGATTTTTATAACCGCGAAAACGGCCTTCCGTGCGTGGCAACGGCCAATTCCTACAGCGAGCTGACTCCGGAAGGCGACCTCTATATTGCCGGCAGCACCGGCGTTGCGAAGGTCAATATCGAGGAAGAGTTTGAAAATGTAACGGACATCAAGATGGCCGTACCTTATGTCACGGCGGACGGAGAAGCGGTTTATCCGGACGCAAACGGCGTGATCCGCATCAAGGCAGACGTGAAGAAGGTCGTCATTCAGGCGCACGTCTTCTCTTATACGCTTACAAACCCGCAGGTGACCTACTGGCTCGAAGGGTTCGACCACAGAAAGACCACGGTCAGCCGGACGGGGTTCGGACCGGTTACCTATACCAACCTGCACGGCCGGTCCTACGTCTTTCATATGGAAATTCAGGATGCGTCGGGACAGGTCAAAACCTACACCATCCGCATCATCAAGAACAAGATGTTTTATGAGTTCTGGTGGTTTAAGGTGATTTCCGTTCTGATTCTTTCGCTGATTCTGTTCTGGATTGTGGTTTCCGCCGTTCGGAAGAAGATTCAGGCACTCGTTGAGAAAGAGCAGGAACAGAAAACCTTCATCAATGAGATGATTGAAGCATTCGCAAAAACCATCGATATGAAGGACAACTATACGAACGGTCATTCCTTCCGTGTGGCCAAGTATACGGCCATGCTCGCAAAGGAACTCGGCTATAACGACGAAGACATCGAGAAATACCATAACATCGCGCTTTTGCATGACATCGGGAAGATCGGCGTCGAGGATAAGGTACTGAAGAAGGAAGGCAAGCTCGAAGACGACGAGTTTATGCAGATCAAATCGCATGCCGCCCGCGGAGCCGATGTACTGAAAGATATCTCAATCATGCCGGAGCTTGCGATCGGCGCAGGCGCGCATCATGAGCGGCCGGACGGCAAAGGCTATCCGAACGGCTTAACGGGCGAGGAAATCCCGCGCGTGGCGCAGATTATCGCCGTAGCGGACACATTTGACGCAATGTATTCCGACCGTCCGTACCGGAAGCGCATGAACTTCGAGAAAGCGGTTTCCATTATCAAGGGAGCAGCCGGCACGCAGCTGACGGAAGACGTCGTGGAAGCATTCCTGAGGCTTGTCGATAAGGGTGAATTCCGTGCACCCGACGATATCGGCGGCGGCACGACCGAGGATATCGACAACATCCATAAGAAAGAAGCGGAAGCAGCAAAGGCGGCGGAAGCAAAATAAAAGAAATACATTGTACAAGGGGAGAAATGACATGAAGACCGGACTTGTGATGGAAGGCGGCGGTATGCGCGGCCTGTTTACGATGGGAATACTGGATGTATTTATGGAGCGCGGACTCCGCTTTGAAGGAGCCGTCGGGGTTTCGGCCGGAGCCGCGTTCGGATGCAACTATAAGTCAGGCCAGATCGGAAGAGGCATCCGCTATAATGTACGTTACGCAGGCGACTGGAGGTATAAAAGCTTCCGGTCGCTTTTCGTGACCGGAGACATCTTCGGCGCGGATTTCTGCTACCATACCCTGCCGGAAGAACTCGACCGGTTTGACGCGGAGGCATTTGCCGCTAACCCGATGGAATTCTACGCGGTTGCGACCGACGTGGAGAAGGGCATCCCGGTTTATAAGAACCTGATGAAAGGCGATGAGGCGGACATGCAGTTCATCCGCGCGTCGGCATCGCTTCCGCTCGTGTCGCGCGTCGTACCGTACGGCCGGAGAAAACTTCTCGACGGCGGTATTGCCGATTCGATTCCGTTAAAGTTCATGGAAGGAAGAGGGTATGAGCGGAACGTCGTCATATTGACGCAGCCCGAAAGTTATGTCAAAGAGCCGACGAACCTTCTGCCGCTTGCGAAAGTTAAGCTCCGCGAGTACCCGAAGATGATTCAATGCATGGCGGAACGGCATATCATGTACAATAAGCAGACCGCTTATGTGAAGGAGCGTGCGGAAGAGGGCGCTGTGTTTGCCATCTATCCGAAGGAAGCACTCGGCATCTCCAATATGGAGAAGTCGGGCGACGAGCTGATGCGCGTCTACTGCCTCGGGCGGGTGGCAGCAGAGGAAAAATGGGACGATTTGATGGCATTTCTCGGAAAAAATCGTGAATAAAATGAAAAATGCTACCATTTTTGTTCAGAATGTGATATAATCCATCTGATATCATAAAATGTGAACGGAATGAGCCGGTCGTACGGTCCGGCATCGGTTCCGAAGGAGGTATTGTTCTATGGGAATTATGGAAAGACCTGCCGTTTCCGTGCTTGCGGACGGCGGAAAGTACTGGGAGCACACATATGAAAAGTTCTTCTTGAAAGTATACGTGCCGGCATCCGGCATTGACGGGGAAGCGCTCAATTATACGTTCCGCGCGCCGATGCTTTTGGTGTTTGAGGAGAACCGGGGAACGAAAGAGGAGGCAATCGCATTTGCCGGTAAGAGCGGACTTGCGGATATCGCCGCGGCAGCCGACGGCAGCGTGATGTTCGTATATCCGACCTGTGAAGGCGGCTGGGCAGGCGCGGACGAGAGCCTGTATGCGGCGGTGATTGCGGAGACGAAGATGAACCCGTTTTATAAGGACGGCATCTGTGAGATTCAGAACTTCTTTACGAGGGAGTTTCAGGGATATTACGTGCGCGGCGCAATTTTCCGCGCGGATATCTACAGCTACGGCGCTTCGGCCGATTATGTCGCAAAGAACCTTTTGAAGACTTTGAACGGCGAATACCTGTGGGGACCGGGCGAGATCACGCCTGCGATGTGTTCGATGGAACGTCTTTCGGTTGTTCCGGCGCCCGAACGCAAGGATATCGCAATCCTTTCGGTCGGAAACAGCGACGCGGTCAACGCGGGCTTTGCAGGCTGTGAAAACCTTTTGATTAAGGATACTGCGGACTACAAGGCCGATTTCAAGGCATTTGTACGGAAGTTCAAAATGTGGTGCGGCAAGATTGAAATCGAACCCGATTTCGAAGCGCTTAACATGAACGAAGACCCGGGCATCGTGACGGTGAAGACGAGTCCGGACAATCGCGGTTTGTATAAGGGGACGGAAGAGCACAAGGTCGGTTATTTTGCATATTATAACAAGGACCTTTTCGATAAGGGACCGGCGCCTCTGATGATCGGTTTCCACGGCGGCGGAGATTCTTCGATGTATCTGACCTTCGTTGCCGGCTGGTGGGAAGTATGCCATAAGTACGGTTTCCTGTTCGTTTCGATTGAGAACCATCAGAACGTGACGGCGACCGAAGTCGTTCAGGTTTATGAAGCGCTGAAGAAACGCTACAACATTGACGAGCATCGCGTATACGCAAGCGGCTTCTCGATGGGAAGCGGCAAGACGTGGGATATGTTCCAGGAATATCCGCAGCTGTTCGCGGGACTTGCTCCGCACAGCGCGCTGTTCCCGGTAAGAAACAATCCGTTCGGCATGTCGATTGACGATCCGCGCATGAATAAGGACGTTGCGGTTCCGGTATTCTATTCGGGCGGCGAGAAGTCGCACCTTCCGGAGCTTCCGTTCCAGGCGGAGACCGGACTTGACCGGATTCAGTATCTGGCCGGCGTCAATAAGCTTGTAAAGAAGTTCGACGTGGCATTTGCCGATAAGGACAAATGGGCCGACCCGGTATACGGCGAGGCAGCGGACCGCGTCGAGAAGGTTCCGGACGAGTCGCGCGGAAGCATTCTGACGATCCGTTACTACAACAGCGAAGACGGCGTATGCCGCACGGCGCTTTCGAGTATCGACAACCAGATCCACGAGTGCCGCCAGCACACCTGCGAGAACGCGTGGAAGTTCCTGTCGCAGTTTACAAGATAAGTATTACCTGATTGCAATGGGGTTTATGGAGAGTCCCGGGGCGTTACCGTCCCGGGATTTCTGTCGGTTTTGCACGGTTTTCGGGTATTTTCCCGGTAGTTTCACCGGCTTCGTTGCATTTCCGAGGCCCCGATACCCACCTTGAAAGAAAAACTATCTTCAGGTGGGTATCAGCGACATGAATTCTCACCTTATCAATCGCATTATGCAGATGAAATACCCACCTGGATTGAGTTTTGGTCTTTCGGTGGGTAGTGAGATTGCATTTCGGCTCATTTCATCCGGAGAAATACCCACCTAAACAGGATTATTGCTTTCCGGTGTGCATTTTTCCTTTTCGGGCGGCTGGTTTCGTCACATTATTCGGGAAAACAATGATTTTTATCTCCGAGAGTTTATCCTTTGGCATTGCAAAGGCTTGAAAACAAAGGGTTTCTTGTTTCTTAGGCACATTTCTTTTGTGCATTTTTCCTTGTGAATATTGTTCAAAAGAGCTGCCCGGTTTTCTACTTGCTTCTGTTTCGGTTACGCGTGTATATTCTTTATACATAAACTGCAGGAGGAAGCGATGGATTATTATTGCCTTGAACAGAATCGCGAAGAACTGAGCCGGCTGATCAAAGAACGAGAAGTGATATTGAAGGACCTGACACGGAAACTCGGAAAAGAACTTTCCAAGGCGCCGGAAGGACAGATTAAAGTTGCTAGGAAGAAGAACTCTTTTCAATACTATCGAAAGGAAAATGACAAAAGCAATTGGGAGTATATTCCGAAACAGCGGCACATCCTTGCGGAGCAGATCATTAACGCGGATTACCGCAGGAGACTTATAAAAGCAGCGGAAAAGGATTTGCTGGCAATTCGAAACTGGAAGCGGAATGAGATTCCTTTCCGAATTGCGGACATATATGATTGCCTTCCGGAAGGAAGAAAAGCAATGGTTGAAAATGTTATGACATCAGATGAGGAAGCAATTCGGGAATTTCTGAACGAAACGTTCGAGCCTTTGGAAACATATGCGGAGAATAAGGTTTTTGAAACATCAAACGGAGAATGCGTCCGTTCGAAGGCAGAGTGGATGATTGCGGAAAGACTGCTTCAAAACAGAATCCCGTATCAATATGAATATCCGGTTCAATTAAGAAATTTCGGAACGGCACGGCCTGACTTCCGTTGTTTAAATGTCCGAAAAAGGAAGATTATACTATGGGAGCATCAGGGGCGGATGGATGATTGTGATTATGCAGCTGCGGCGGTCCGAAAAGTCAACGCGTATGAGGAGAACGGATTCTTCGCAGGGGACAATCTGATACTGACTTCGGAAACAGCAACGGACCCGCTGACTCCGCGAATGATTGAGAGATGGATTCGCAGGATGTTGCTTTAGAAGGACGGAAAATGTGATAAACTCATTTCACAAAAGAAAAATGTAAAATATACTTGACAAAAAGAAATAAATGATATACAATCCGTTTCAGAAGGCGGCAATGAAGCCGCCGAGGAAAGGGAGAATGAATATGGATCTGTGGTTTTATGTTGTGATTGCTGCGGCGCTTGCTCTGATTGTGCTGATTATTCTTGCGGTGAAGTACACGAGCAACGGGAAGGGCTTCGACGAGATGCAGCTCATGAAACGCGCGGACGCTTACCGTGCAGGGTTCTTTACGCTTCTCGGATGTGTGGTCATGCTGATGATATTGGAAAGCTGGTCGCCGTGGACGAGAAATGTGACGGTCACATTTTCCTTCGTTTTAAGCATTATGGTTACGCTTTTGGTGTTCGGAATCCATTGCATCGTGCATGACGCATTCTTCCGGATGCAGGAGAGCAAGAAGCTTTACCTCGGTTTATGCTTCTGCGTGGTTTTCGTAAATGCCATGCAGGCGCTCGCCTATTACCGGGACAACAAAACGCTTCTTGAAAAGGAGAAAGTCAGTTTATCCCCATGCGGGAATATTCTGATCGGCGCCACGTTTCTGATTCTCGCGGTTTCAATCGTTATAAAGATGCTTACGGCGAAGGAGGACAGAGATGAAGAATCTTAAGCTGAAAGCCGCAAGGGCCGCAATGGACCTGTCGCAGGAACAGCTTGCCGATTTATGCAATGTGTCCCGGCAGACCATAAGCGCCATCGAAAAGGGAGA
>JAGAES010000151.1 GCA_017613055.1 Lachnospiraceae bacterium
GCATTTGCCGCTATGTTACAATGTCAGGAAGGCGGAGAAGAGCCGTGCGGGAGGTGCCTATCGTGCCTTCAGATGGAGTCCGGGAACCAGCCCGATGTCATAAGTGTCACGCATGAAAAGAGCGTCATCTCAGTAGGTGATGTCCGCGAGAGCATCTGTGCCCCGATTGCTGTGAAACCGTATGCGGGACCGTACAAGATATTTCTTGTGGATGAAGCGGAGAAGATGAACGAGCAGGCGCAGAATGCGCTCCTGAAGACGTTCGAAGAGCCGCCGGAGTACGGAATTATCATCCTGCTTACGAACAATAAGGAGATGTTTCTGCCTACAATCCTGTCCCGTGCGGTTGTTCTGAATTTCCTTCCGGTGCCGGATTCGGAGCTCGTTCCGTTTCTGATGAAAGAAGCCGGAATTCCGGATTACCGCGCCCGTCTGGCAGCAGCCTATGCCGGCGGAAGCCCCGGGAAAGCGCTTGCCTGCGCGGCATCGGAGGAATTCCAGGAGCGAAAGGACCTGGTTGTCAGCCTGATGCAAAACCTTCCCGACATGGATGAAGATCGCTTGGCGACGATTGCACGGACGCTTGCTGCAAGGAAAGATGACATAGGCGAGATATTAGAGTTGATCCGCGTGTGGATTCGGGATCTTCTGTATCAGAAAGCGTCCGGGAAGAAAGCGGAGTTGATGTTTTCACAGGAAGAGAGGGTAATCTCTGCGCAGGCGGAGCGAATCTCTTATGAAGGGATCAACGGGCTTCTAAAGGAATTGGAAGAATTTATTGCCAAACGGAAGGCAAATGTCACGCCGGAGCCTGCTGTCTGGCTTATGTTAATCCATATGAAAGAATGCTTTCGGGCATAGAGAAAGGATAGATTCATGATATCGATTATCGGAGTTCGTTTCCGGTCCGCCGGAAAGATTTATTATTTTGACCCGACCGGTTTCGAGGTGGAGACCGGGTGCCACGTAATTGTGGAGACGGCGCGGGGCGTGGAGTTCGGAACGGTTGTTCTCGGGAAGAGAGAGATTGAAGAGACGCCCGACATGCCGCCCGTGAAGCCGATTATCCGGATTGCCACCGAAGCCGACGAGGAGCGTGTCGCCGCCAACGCCGCCAAGGAGAAGGAGGCGCTTGCACTCTGCGCCGAGAAGGTTTCTAAGCATGGACTCGATATGAAACTGATCAGCTGTGAGTATACGTTCGACGGGAGCAAGCTCCTGTTTTATTTCACTGCGGACGGACGCGTGGACTTCCGAGAACTGGTAAAAGACCTGGCGACCGTATTCCATACAAGAATCGAACTGCGTCAGATCGGCGTTCGTGACGAGGCGAAGCTTCGCGGCGGAATCGGAATCTGCGGAAGGGAACTGTGCTGCCATACGTACCTTTCGGATTTCATCCCGGTTTCGGTTAAGATGGCGAAGGAGCAGAATCTGTCGCTGAACCCGACGAAGATCAGCGGCAATTGCGGACGGCTTATGTGCTGCCTGAAGCACGAGGAAGAGGCGTACGAGTATCTGAACAGCCGGCTGCCGAATCTCGGCGAGACGGTTCATACGCCGGACGGGCTGACCGGAGAGGTTGCCGAGCTGAATGTATTAAAGCAGCGGGTTAAAGTGCTGGTTCACGTAAACGGTGTGGACGGGGATGAGAAGGAGCTTCGCGAGTACGGGCCGGAAGAACTGAAGTTCCGGCCGAGAAAACCGCGCAAGGAATCGAAGGAAGACGCTTCGGAGAAGGCGCTTCGCGCCCTGGAGTGATATGGAGCACCTGGTTGATCTGCAAAGAAACGGGTTAAAGATGTACGAAGACAGAGAACGTTTCCGGTTCGGAATGGACGCGGTGTTCCTGTCGGGATATGCGGAAGTGAAGAAGGGAGAACGCGTGCTGGATCTTGGCACGGGAACAGGAATTCTTCCGCTTCTGTTGTCTGCGAAAACAGAGGCGGCTCATATCGCGGGAATTGAGATTCAGCCCGAGAGTGCGGCCCTTGCAGAACGCAATGTATTGTTGAATCATCTTGATGAGCGTATATCGATTGTGACAGGGGATTTGCGGAATGCTTCCGAAATCTTCGGGAAGGCGTCTTTCGATGTAGCTGTTTCGAACCCGCCGTATATGGTCGGGGGACACGGGATTGTGAACCCGGCCGACGCGAAAGCGATAGCACGCCATGAGATCCTGTGTACATTCGCCGACGTGGCGGAGCAGGCTGCGGCAGTGCTTCGAACCGGAGGACGGTTCTACCTGGTTCACCGCCCGTTTCGTCTTGCCGAACTGATGGGGACGCTTTCGAAGTTCGGACTTGAGCCGAAACGGATGCGGCTTGTATATCCGAGTGCGGAAAGCGAGCCCGATATGGTGCTTCTGGGCTGTGTAAAGGGCGGAAAACCGCGAATCCGGGTGGAAAAACCGTTAATTGTTCGGGAGAAGTCCGGAATCTACACGGAAGAGGTCCGTAAAAAGTACGGATTCTGACAATGTTAACAATTTGTTCATATTTTATGACGGATATTATTGCATTGAAATCAGAGAAATAAAAGCTTTTCAAAACGCGTTGTTAATAAAATGTTTACAATTACAAGTGGCAAACGCCCGAAAATAAAGGCTTTCACCACAATATCTAGATTTCGTCAGGAAAAGAACCACAAGAGACGAAAAGAATTTGGAACTATTGCACAAAAAGTAAGCGTTTCGC
>JAGAES010000152.1 GCA_017613055.1 Lachnospiraceae bacterium
CGGGCAAATGTCGTCCCAGCACTTCTCGTAAGTCTCGCGCTCGGTCTTATACATGCCGGACAGCTTGTCAGCGACCTTCTTTGCGATGTAATCGCTGATCTTCTTCACGAAACCGTCGTTCTGCAGGGCGCTTCGCGACACATTTAACGGAATGTCCGGACAGTCGATGACGCCCTTCAGCAGCAGCAGGAATTCGGGAATAATTTCCTTAATATTGTCCGCCACGAACACCTGGTTGGAGAACAGCTTGACCTGCCCCTCGCCCGCGGTGAATTCGTTGCGGATCTTCGGGAAGTACAGAATGCCCTTCAGATTGAACGGATAATCCATATTCAGATGAATCCAGAACAGAGGCTCCTTGTAATCGTGGAAGGTCTTGCGGTAGAATTCCTTGTACTCATCCTCCTTGCACTCGCTCGGATTATGTAAAAACAGAGGAAATACCTCGTTGACCGGCTCGGGCTTCTTCGGCTCCCCGTCCTTCTTGTCGTCATCCTTCTTCTCGGCAGCCTTCTTCGCGGCCTCCTCGGCTTCCTTCTGAAGCTTCACCTCGTCCTCGAAGAAGATCGGCACCGGCATGAACGAGCAGTACTTCTCGAGCACGCCCTTAATGCGGTACTCATTCGAAAACTCATAACTGTCCTCGTTCAGATAAAGCGTAATCTTCGTGCCGCGCTCCGCGTAGTCGGACTCCTCCATCTGATAATCCATGCCCTCCTCGGACTCCCAGTGCACGGCCTTCGCGCCCGGCAGGTAAGAAAGCGTATCGATAGTCACCTTGTGGGCTACCATGAACGCACTGTAAAAGCCGAGACCGAAATGACCGATAATCTGGTCCTCGCTTGCTTTATCTTTATATTTCTCAAGGAAATCCGCCGCGCCCGAGAACGCAATCTGGTTGATATATTCCTCCACTTCCTCCTCGGTCATGCCGATTCCGTTATCGACAAATGTGATCGTCTTCTCTTCCGGATTCGTGCGGACCGTAATCTTCCACTCGTTGTCATCCGGGAGCTCCGCTTCGCCGATCAAAGCAAGCTTTTTAAGCTTCGTTACCGCGTCACAGCCGTTCGAAATCAGCTCTCTTGCGAAGATGTCATGGTCGGAATACAGCCACTTTTTGATAATCGGAAATATGTTTTCGGAATTAATGGATAAACTTCCCTGTTTCATGTAAAATCGCACTCCTGTCTTCTGCACCGTGAGGTGTTTTCTATGCCTTTTCTTTGGCAGCAACAACAGTATAGTCTTCGTTAAGACAAATGTCAATACAAAATTAGCACTCGGAGTGTCTGAGTGCTAATAATCGTCTCATTTTGCGTTAATTCGGGGTATGCGTCTGTGCGTAGAGGAACATTCCGAGCATCACGAGGCAGGAAATCGTGACTGCGTAGGCGATATAAAAACCGTATTTCAGGTACGGCCGCTTTTCCTTGCTGTAGCCGAGCGAACCGTCGTACAGGACGATGAGAATCGCCGGCAGCGAAGCGCCGATTGCGTAGAACAGCTTGCCGGTTTCCGGACCCGACGTGATTCCGTACATCAACCCGAGGAATCCGGTCATCAGCGCCGCAACTTCTTTCCGCTCGCGCATCAGTACGAAGGCGAACACAAGCATCAGCGCAAGCAGCGGGGCCTCCAACAGCTTGTACATCTGCATCGCGACACCGAACACGATGCCGAAGACGAGAATCATCACAATCGTTACGCCGAGGCCGAAGGTACTCGCCATGGATTTCGCGCCTTTTCGAAAGAGGCGGTTTACCGAATCCACAAGCCAAATAAAAAGCAATGCGAACAGGAGCGTGAACAGGTAATTTAACAGCGGCACCTCACGGAACTTAAAAAGGAATTCCGCCTGCTCCGCTTCCGTCATCTCGCTGAAGTTATCTCTTAAATTCTGATTGCGGACGTTATCGAACGTAATCAGAATAAGCATCGGAATCTGTGCGAGAAATCCCCACAGGAGAAGTCTTCCCGTGTAACGCGCGCGGCTTGCGGTATGGTAATAACCTTCCGTCAGGAGGAATACCGCAATCGGAAGTCCGGCGATGCCGACGCCTCGTAACACCTCTCGTCCGGTCGTATTAGGATCAAAGAAAACGATTGCGGCGATGCCGGCTGCCGTTGTGAACAAAAGAATAATCTTCATCATCAGTGCGTTCACGGTGAAACGGGGCGGCTTTTTCTCAGGCGTTACAACCGTTTCAACTTTATTCCGCTGCTTTTTCACCGCGTCGCGGGACAGCTTCTTCGAGGCTGCTTCGGGAGGGTTCTTTTGTGCGGCATTCGGATCAGCCGTTTTCTTCCGAAGCTTTTTCTTTCTTTCGCTTAGGTTTTGCTTTGTCATGTCTTTCCTCACTTTGAAGCACCGCTATGGTCCGCGGCGGAATGGAGAGTCTTGTGTCAACGGGCATGGGCGTAAGCGCCGGATCGGTGGACAGAATCAGTTTCCATCCCCTGTTTCCGGACAGAAGCGGGATATCAAACACCTGCTCCTCCCAATGCATATTGAAAATCAGATAGAACGAGTCGTCCTGCTCCGTACGGTTCCGTACGGCAAATTCGCCGCCGAGAAGGATTCCGATGCTCCGGTTATAAGGGCTCTCGTCCGGTCTCCAGGCAGCCTTGCTGTGAACGGATACGTCCGGATGTCCGCACGACAGATAATCGGTCCCGCGGAGCGGCAACGGGTTATGAAGCACCGGATGCGCGGCACGGAGCGCGGCAATCTCCCGGACGAACGCGGTCAGTTCCGAGGACTTCCTCGCGTCCTTCCACGTTACCCATCCGATCGGGTTATCCTGGCAGTAGGCATTGTTGTTGCCGTCCTGCGTATTGCCGATTTCGTCGCCCGCAAGAAGCATCGGCACGCCCTGCGACAGGAACATCGAAAGAAGCGCGTTCTTCTTCATCTTAAGCCTCAGGTCGCGGATCCGCTTCCTCCGGTCCGGTCCTTCGCTTCCGCAGTTCCAGCTGTAGTTGTAGTCGCTGCCGTCGCGGCCGTTCTCGCCGTTCTTCTCGTTATGCTTCACATCGTATGTGTAAAGGTCGTTAAGCGTAAAGCCGTTATGGTCGGTAATGTAGTTGATTACCGCAGCGCGGTCGGGATGCCGCATTACACGTCCGGCATATACGCCTGCCATCCCTTCATCGCCCTTTAAAAACTTCCTCGCGTCGGTCCGGTATGCGTCGTTGAATTCCGCAAGCGTGACCATGGTCGGCACGCGGTCCTTCGGATAAATGGCAGAGGTGTCCCAGCCGCTTCCGAGAAGCTTCGTTCCGGACAGATACGGGTCTCCCGCAAGCAGCAGCGGGTCGGTCTGTTCGAGATTGACACGGAAACCGTCCACATGGTATTCCTTCACCCAGAAACGGAGGGCGTCCACAAGCATGCATCGGTTCGTCCCGACGGGGATATTCATCTCCATGAGCACTTCGATGCCGCGCTCATGCAGTTTCTTTACCATCGTTTTGAATTCGGCGTCCGCGCGCTCCGGTACGGAAGCATAGGAAGCCTTCGGGGCGAACAGGAAATAATGGTCCGTATAGCCCCAGAAATTCACCCGGTAATGCTGCTCCTCGGTCTCAAGAGCATCCTCCTTTTCGGTGATTTCTTCGTTTATTTTGTATGTACTACTCCTGTAGAATCCTGTCGAGTAAAAGTTCGGGATATCCTCGCTGATCTCCGGCTCTTCAATCTCGTTGAACTCGGTGCACGGCATCAGCAATACCGCGTTCACGCCGAGTTCCTTCAGATAGTCTGCCTTCTCGGAAACGCCTAGGTAGGTGCCCTTATGCGTCACATTTGCCGCCATGGTAAAGCCGCGGACATGCAGCTTATAAAGCACCATGTCGGAATACGGAACCGACGGATGCCGGTCGCCCTGCCACGAAAACTCATGGAACCTGATCGGCGAACGAAGCGCCGCGCGTTCCTTCTTTGAAAGCTTCTTTCCGAAGCTGCCGCGGCCGAGCACCAGTTTCGCATACGGGTCTAAGAACCGCTCGCCCTTTGCTTCATAAAGGTACGTGCGGCCTTTCGCGGCGTCCGCAACCTGCACCGAGAAGATATCGCCGTAGCGGTCCTCTTCGCCGAGGCAGACACTGTAAAGCGGCGTCTTCGCGCTGCCGTCATATACGTGAAGCGTCACTTCGCTTACGCCGGGAAGCGCCACGGCATAATTCACCGTGCGCCCTGTAACGGTCGCGCCGAGCACGGACGGGTCGCCTTCCGAAACGCTTATGTTGTAGTCACCCAATACTTTCATGTATTCCTCTAGTCGTCTTCCTCTTCGATTACGGCGAGTTTCTGACGCTTTCTTGCCATCTCGTCGTTTGCGAGGTATTCGTCGTAGGTCGTAACCTTATCGATCAAGGTACCGCCGGGCACGATTTCCATAATGCGGTTTGCAACGGTCTCGATGAACTGGTGGTCGAGGCAGGTGAACAGTGCCACGCCCGGGAACTTGATCATGCCGTTGTTAAGCGCGGTAATCGATTCCATGTCGAGGTGGTTGGTCGGCTCGTCCATAATCAGCACGTTGGCGCCCATGATCATCATCTTCGAAAGCATGACGCGGACGCGCTCGCCTCCCGACAGTACGTTGACCGGCTTCACGCCGTCATCGCCCGCGAAAAGCATTCTTCCTAAGAAGCCGCGCACGTAGGTCACGTCCTTCTCCGGTGAGAACGGCATCAGGAAATCGACAATCGTCTCGCTGCCGCGGAACAGCTCGGTGTTGTCCTTCGGGAAGTAGGCCTGCGTCGTCGTAACGCCCCACTTGATTTCGCCCTCGTCCGGCTCCATCTCGCCCGCAAGAATCTTGAAGAGCGCGGTCGCGGCAAGCGTGTTGCCGCCGACGAAAGCAATCTTGTCTTCTCTTCCCACGACAAATGAGATGTCGTCGAGAAGTTTCACACCGTCAACCGTCTTCGACACATGCGATACCGTAAGCACTTCGTTTCCGATCTCGCGGAAAGGCCGGAAATCGATATACGGATACTTTCTGCTCGACGGACGGATGTCATCAAGTTCAATCTTCTCAAGCGCTCTCTTACGGGAAGTCGCCTGCTTCGATTTCGAAGCGTTCGCGGAGAACCGCTGGATGAATTCCTGCAGTTCCTTAATCTTCTCTTCCTTCTTTCGGTTTGCTTCCTTCATCTGGCGAATCATCAGCTGGCTGGACTCGTACCAGAAATCGTAGTTGCCGGCGTACAGCTGAATCTTCGAGTAGTCGATATCCGCGATGTGCGTGCAGACCTTGTTTAAGAAATAACGGTCGTGGCTGACCACGATGACCGTGTTGTCGAAGTTGATCAGAAACTCTTCAAGCCAGATAATCGCGTCGAGGTCGAGGTGGTTGGTCGGCTCGTCGAGAAGAAGAATGTCCGGGTTTCCGAACAGCGCCTGCGCAAGCAATACCTTCACCTTATCGTTGCCGTTTAATTCGCTCATCTGCGTGTAGTGAAGCTCGGTGTCGATTCCGAGGCCGTTCAGAAGCGTTGCCGCATCGGACTCTGCCTCCCAGCCGTTCATCTCGGCAAATTCGGTCTCTAACTCACTCGCCCGGATGCCGTCCTCGTCGGTGAAGTCTTCCTTCGCGTAGATGGCGTCCTTCTCCTTCATGATGTCATACAGCCGCTGGTTTCCCATGATGACGGTGTCGAGCACGTTGAAGGCGTCGTATTTGAAGTGGTCCTGCTGCAGGAACGAAAGACGCTGGCCGGGCGTGATGACAACCTCGCCCTTGCTTGGTTCGAGCTGCCCGTTCAGAATCTTTAGAAACGTTGACTTACCGGCGCCGTTCGCACCGATAATGCCGTAGCAGTTTCCTTCCGTGAATTTGATGTTTACGTCCTCGAAAAGCGCTTTCTTTCCGATCCGCAGCGTTACGTTACATGCCTGAATCATAAAACTCTCCTGCTTATTTCATAACCGGGCGGGGCACATGCGCGCACATGCCCCGTCCCATTTGATTTCCTAAATTTCGTACAGCATCTCGCCGTAGGTCGGTACCGGCCACAGGCTGTGGTCCACGATCGTCTCGAGCTCGTCAATCGGCTTACGGAGCTTCGCCATAATCGGGAATACGTTCTCGTGGAAGAAAATTGCCATCTCGGGACCTTCCGGCTTGAGCGCAGCTTCCTCGTCGGCCTTCTTCAGTTCGTTGAGCGCCGTCTGTGCCTCCTTAAGCAGCTTGGACGTCTTCATCAGCAGGTCTTCCTGTACGCAGATGTCGGCATCGGGACATGCGCTCTTCACTTCGTTGATTGACGTTGCGAGCTCGGTGACAAATGTGATGACCGCCGGGATAAACTTCGTCGCCGCCATCGAAATCATCGTTCTCGCCTCGATATTAATTTCCTTTGCGTAAATCTCGTAATAAATCTCTGCACGGCTCCGAAGTTCCGCTTCCGTCAGAACGTTCTGTCTTGCGAATACTTCAATTGCCTTCTCGTTTGTAAGCGCGGGAATCGCGTCTACCATGGAACGTAGATTCGGCAGTCCTCTGCGCGCAGCTTCCTCAACCCACTCGGGCGCATAGCCGTTGCCGTTGAAGATAATCCGCTCATGCTCCGCAAGGGAGTCTTTAATCAGGTTATGAACCGCCTGGTCGACGTCGGGCGCCTTCTCAAGGATGTCCGCAAACTTCTGCAGCGTATCCGCCACAATCGTATTCAGAACGGTGTTCGCGTCCGCAATCGACATCGAAGAACCTACCGAACGGAACTCGAATTTGTTGCCGGTAAATGCGAACGGGCTTGTCCGGTTCCGGTCGGTCGCGTCACGCCCGATGGACGGAAGCGTCGAAACGCCGGTATACAGTCTTCCGACCTTCTTAAGGCGCGCTGCCTCACCGGTTTCGATGAGTTGCGTCACCACATCGTCAAGCTGCTCGCCGAGGAATACGGAGATAATTGCCGGCGGCGCTTCGTTGCCGCCGAGACGGTAATCATTTCCGGGATTTGCGGCGGAAAGACGAAGGAGGTCCGCGTGCGTGTCAACCGCCTCGAGAACCGCTGCAAGGAACAGAAGGAACTGAATGTTCTCATTCGGTGTCTTGCCGGGGTTCAGAAGATTCTTTCCGGTATCGGTCACAAGCGACCAGTTGTTATGCTTTCCGGATCCGTTCACGCCGGCAAACGGCTTCTCATGCAGGAGGCACTCAAGACCGTGGCGCTTTGCCACCTTCTTCATGCACTCCATAATCAGCTGGTTGTGGTCGGTCGCGATGTTCGCGGACGTATAAATCGGCGCGAGCTCGTGCTGTGCGGGCGCCGCCTCGTTGTGCTGCGTCTTTGCGTAGATGCCGAGCTTCCAGAGTTCGCGGTTCAACTCTTTCATAAAGGACGCAACGCGCTCCTTCAGGCTTCCGAAGTAGTGGTCGTCCATCTCCTGTCCTTTCGGCGGACGTGCGCCGAAGAGCGTGCTTCCGGTGAAGATCAGATCCTCACGCTCCATATAGGACTTGTGGTCCACAAGGAAATACTCCTGCTCCGCTCCGACCGAGCAGTCCACTTTCTTGACGTCGTTCTGTCCGAACAGGTGCACAATCCGGACCGCCTGCTTGCTGACCGCCTCCATCGAACGGAGAAGCGGCGTCTTCATGTCGAGTGCTTCGCCGGTATACGAACAGAAAGCCGTCGGGATGCAGAGCGTAACGCCTGCGGCATCTTCCCGGAGGAATGCCGGGGATGTGCAGTCCCATGCCGTGTAACCGCGTGCTTCGAACGTCGCGCGGAGTCCGCCGCTCGGGAACGAGGAAGCGTCCGGCTCGCCCTTAATCAGCTCTTTGCCGGAGAATTCCATCAATACCTTTCCGCCCGGAGCCGGCGTAATAAAGGAGTCATGCTTTTCGGCCGTGATGCCGGTAAGAGGCTGGAACCAATGCGTGTAGTGCGTCGCGCCGCGCTCAATCGCCCACTCCTTCATTGCTCCCGCAATGATGTCGGCAACGTCGCGTCCTAAAGGCTCGCCGTCCTCCATCGCTTTCTTCCATGCAAGGAAGGCCTCCTCGGGAAGCCGCTCCTTCATCACGGTCTCATTAAAAACATCCATTCCGAAGATTTCCGTTAAACGTTCCATAATGGCTCCTGTCTTCTCATGTAGTTATGTCATTTCGCGTCGGGATTCTTAATCGAAACATCCACCTGCCGGAACGGAATCGTGAATCCGTTCTCAAGGATGCCGTACCGGATGCTCTCCTGCATCTCGAAAAAGCACGGCCAGTAATTCTCTTTCTTCACCCAGAACCGGAACAGGATGTTGATGCTGTCCTCCCCGAATTCCTTCGTGTAAACCTCGACGGTTTTATCCTTTAATATCCGCTCGTCCTTCTCGGTAAGCGAAAGAAGCATCTTCCGTACTTCGCGGATATCATCTTCGTACGAAACCGGAACGACGATGTCCACTCTCCGTTCGGGCTCCGCGGAAACATTTACGAGATTCGAGTTGCTCAGGTTTCCGTTCGGAAGAATGACCGTCCGGTTGTCGGGCGTCGTCAGTTTCGTATAGCAGATGCCGATGTGACGGACCGTTCCTTCAAGCGTTCCCGCAACGATGTAATCGCCGATGGAGAACGGCTTATTTACAAGCAGCAGCACGCCGCCCGCAAGGTTTGAAAGGCTTCCCTGAAGCGCAAGGCCGATGGCAAGCCCGGCAGAGCCGAGCACCGTCACAAGCGATGCGGTCGAGAACCCGAGATACTCCACAATCGCAAAAATCAGAACGAGGTTCAAAAGCACGCCCGCCACGCTCTGCAGAAAACCGGACACCGCCGGCTCAAGCCGCGGCGTAACGGCCTTTACAATCACCTTTTTGACCCAGCTGATGATCTTCCTTCCGATCAGGAACATCACAACCGCGACAATCAGTTTCATCACGAACGGCCAAAGCACCGCGGCCGCTTCGCTGATATCGCCCTCCTGAAGGGCTTCGATAAACTTTACCATGAGGACCTCTTAATCTTCTTTCGTAAACACTGCCTTGTCACTCGGAGCACATGTGAAGATTGCGCAGCCGAGCGGCGGAATGGTTACCTGGATTGAGTTGTCGCGGCCGTCCGTGCGGACTGCCTTCGACTGCTTCATACGGGTGTTCACGTTGCCGGAACCGCCGTAGATTTCCGCGTCGCTGTTGAAGATTTCCTTATACCTTCCGGCGAACGGCACACCGACCGTCTGCTTCTCATAAACGACCGGCGTAAAGTTGCAGATCACGAAAAGCGTATCCTCCGGCCGTTCGGTCTTGCGGACAAATGTGACGATGCTGTGGTCGGCATCGAGACAGCTCATCCACTCAAAGCCGTCCGGATCCTGATCAAGCTCGTAAAGTGCCGGATGCGACCGGTACAACGTATACAGGTCTTTCACCATCCGGTGAATCTTGGCATTTAACGTACCGCCTTCATTCGCGTTATCGGTCAGCAGATGCCACTCGAGCGAACGCTCCTCGTTCCACTCGGAAAGCGGCGCCATATCCTGTCCCATGAACAGACGCTTCTTGCCGGGATGCGTCATCATGAAGCCGTACGCAACCCGAAGGTTTGCGAACTTCTCTTCGTAGGTGCCGGGCATCTTGCCGAGCATCGAGCCTTTGCCGTGCACGACCTCGTCATGGGAGAACACGAGAATGAAGTTCTCGCTGTAAGCATAAATCATGCTGAACGTAAGCGAACCGTGGCAGCCTCTGCGGAACAGCGGATCCTGGCGCATGTACATCGTGAAATCGTTCATCCAGCCCATATTCCATTTGAAGTCGAAGCCGAGTCCGTCGTCATTGAGATCGCCGGTAATCTTCGGCCATGCGGTCGACTCCTCGGCAATCATAAGCCGTCCCGGAAGACGCTTCTTCACGATGGAATTCAGATGCTTCAGAAGTTCAATCGCCTCAAGGTTTTCGTTGCCGCCGTACATGTTGGCAACCCACTCGCCGTCGTTCTTGCCGTAATCAAGATACAGCATCGAAGCAACCGCGTCCATGCGGATGCCGTCTGCGTGATATTTCGAAAGCCAGAACAGAGCACTTGC
>JAGAES010000153.1 GCA_017613055.1 Lachnospiraceae bacterium
AGGCATCATCAATGCGCCACACTTGCTGCACTTTACAAGATTGGGAGCAGTCATCTTCCAGTTTGCTCTTCTGCTGTCTCTTCTTGCTTTCGAATGTTTATTCTTAGGACAAATAGCACCCATGTCACTTACACCTCCCTTTTGACTATTCGTTCGGACCGCATCGTCCGAAGCGCGCATAGTGAAATTATAGCGAGTGAACCCCGGTTTGTCAACTGTTTTTTTACAATTCTAGCGGGTAAACTGCGACAGGAACAGCCATGCCTGCTCGCATGTGTGATGACGGCACTCGTGCCCCTGGCCGCTTATGGCTCCGAACACGGTACGCCATACGCCGTCCTCGCTCTCAAAGTAGTGAAGCGTCAGGGTACTGTCGCGCTCCGGGTCGTAAATCTTCTCAATCCGGTCGCCGTCAATGCCCCATATCTTGTTCTTCCACTGTTCTCTTCCGTCAAATGTGACGTCGTACGCCGTCTTCAGATGATTCACGCCGAATACGTAACGCATGCGGTCCCAGCATTTCTCGGCCTGGAACGGAAGCTCCGGAAGCGGTGTAATCTCGCCGCCCGTATAGAAAATCGGAACCTGCCGGTCGCGGTTAATCTCACACGGCGCCTTCTGTCCGTACGAATTGTCGCCGACCTCGAACGTCGCGTCCATCGGAGCAAGACCGGCGAACACCTCGGGGTACTCCTGGCAGAGATCCCAGGATTTGCAGCCGCCCATCGAGAAACCGCTTGCGTAGATGCGGCTCCGGTCGATCGGGTAACGCTTGGCGAGACGGTCAATCAGTTCAATCATCTCGGTCGCGGTGCTGTTCAGGTGATTCTCAATCGCCACGAGCAGGAAATTGTAACGGTTCGCGACCTTGTACCAGGCGGACACGTTCGCGATATACATTGCCGAATCTCCGCCTCCGTGGAAGGCAAGCACCAGCGGAACAGGCCCGTTTTCGAATATTCTACTATTGTAGTACGCAACATATCCGACCTTATGCTCTTTCGTGCCCTTGTCATCTCCCATATTGTCGGGCGAGGTCGGGAGCACTTCGTAGCTTTCTTCACGAACCATTCCCATCTCGGAGAGTACCGGCTCGTTTTCAAGGTTACCGCACCAGCGGCGGAATCTGCGGATAAAGGTATCAAAAAGCTCCGGATAATCGGCACGGTCTCTCACGAGAAGATTGGTTGTCTTCTCGGAAAGCGCCTTATTCACAGCATAGCCGTTACCGACGGAAATTACCGGAATGTCCGCTCGTTCCGGATCCGGCACGACGCTCAGATTCTCAAGCGTGCATACAGCCGGCGTAATTTCGCCCGGTCCCCACAGAAACTCGCCGTTTACGGTTTTCAGCAGGTTCTTCGCGATGTAGTCGGCCGACGCGCCGTAACCGAACAAAAACGTCCGGAAGATTGCTCCGCGGATAAAGAAGCCCGCCCACTCGCCGGTGAAGCGGTTCCGCATCGTCACGACGCCGTCCTTAAAGTATTGATGAATCTTCGAGTTCGCAATCAGCTCCTGAAAGAGCGATACGTCGGCGCCTGCCCAGCCGTCCGCAGCGGTCGGATAAACGAATACGACGCTTCCCGCGTAACGCTTCGCAATCGCCGCAAGTCCGTTCGCTTCGGCCCAGTCCGCAGCCTCTTCCGCAGTTCTCTCCTTCTCCTCGAAAACAAGCAGATACGGCGCTTCAAACCCATAGTTAATAATGTCATCCGGCAGATTGTTGTCCGGCACGTAAACCTTTACCCGGAACTTTTCAAACGCATCCGAACTCCAGATTCTTCCGCCCTCTTTCCGGACCTTGACGTCCGGCATAACATTCATAGCCATTGCATTTTCCTCCTCAAGTTTAAAAAACGGCAGGATTCCATAGAACCCTGCCGTGTATTGTCCCCGTAAACTATTTGCAAAGCGCAACCGTCTCGCGGCAGATTGCAAGCTCCTCGTTGGTCGGGATAACCATAACCTTTACCTTGGAATCGGGAGTCGAAATGATGACCTCCTCACCGCGGATGGCGTTCTTCGCGTCGTCAATCTTCACACCGAGGAATCCGAAGTGCTCGCAGATTGCCTTACGAACCTTCTTGTCGTTCTCGCCGACACCTGCGGTAAATGCGATTGCGTCCACGCCGTTCATTGCAGCGGCATAAGCGCCTACGTACTTGGCTACGCGGTATACGAAGCCGTCGATTGCGTTCTTCGCAAGTTCATTGCCTTCGGTCGCGGCAGCGTCAAGGTCACGGAAATCGGACGAAACGCCGGACATGCCGAATACGCCGGACTTCTTGTTGAGCACGTTCATGATGCCCGCAAGGTCAAGCTTTTCCTTGCCTGCGATGAACTCCATGATAGCCGGATCGATGTCGCCGGAACGGGTGCCCATGATCAAACCTTCGAGAGGGGTGAGACCCATCGAGGTGTCAACGGACTTGCCGTCCTTAACGGCACTGATGGAAGCGCCGTTGCCGAGGTGGCATACGATAACCTTACTGTTGTTCGGATCAAGCTTTGCGATGTCAATCGCGCGCTTACTTACGTAGCTGTGGCTGGTTCCGTGGAAGCCGTAACGGCGAACCTTGTACTTCTCATAGTACTCGTAAGGGATACCGTAGAGGTAAGCTTCCTTCGGCATCGTCTGATGGAATGCGGTATCGAAT
>JAGAES010000154.1 GCA_017613055.1 Lachnospiraceae bacterium
GTTATCGTCAAGGCTGTCCACCTTCTGTGCTTCGGAAAGCGGTGCAAGCGTTACGATATCGCAGATCTGCGTCTGTCCGCGGGTGAACATCGAAGAACCGTGAACTCTCGGAATGAGGTCAACCTCAGCGGCAAGAGGACGGATTTCGGTAATCGCACGGCCGTCGGGACGCTTCTGGTCCTTCAGAATCATCTTGCGGACGGTCTTCTTCTCGTACTGGTAAACTGCCTCGTCAATCAGAGGAAGCCACTCGGCATTGTCCGCGAAGCGCTCTGCAAGCGTGTCCTTCATCGCGCGGATGCGCTCTTCTCTTTCCTGCTTCTCAGGAGAGAACATCAGAACTTCCATGTCTGCAGGAGGAACGATTTCCTTGATGGCTGCAAAAAGTTCTTCGGGAATTGCGCAGCTTGTGTAAGCGTGTTTCGGCTTGCCGCACTCGGCAACAATCTTGTCGATGAACTTGATGATTTCCTTGTTGGTGGCGTCTGCAAGATAGATGGCTTCAATCATCTTGGCTTCGGGAAGCTCGTTCGCACCGGCCTCAATCATGATAACCTTATCTCTTGTCGAAGCTACGGTCAGCTTCAGGTCGCCCTTCTGGGTCTGCTCCTGCGTCGGATTCAGAATGAACTGTCCGTCAATCATGCCGACCTGCGTCGTTGCGCACGGACCGTCGAACGGAATGTCCGAAATCGCAACCGCAATCGCGGAACCGAGCATCGCGGTGAGCTCGGGCGTGCATTCCGGATCAACCGAAAGCACAAGGTTGTTGATCGTTACGTCGTTCCGGTAATCCTTCGGGAACAGAGGACGCATCGGACGGTCGATGACACGGGAAGTAAGAATCGCGTTCTCGCTTGCCTTTCCTTCACGCTTGTTGAAGCCTCCGGGAATCTTACCGACTGCGTACATCTTCTCCTCGTATTCGACACTCAGAGGGAAGAAATCAATGCCGTCACGCGACTTTTCGCTGGCGGTCGCGGTCGAAAGCACCGTCGTATCGCCGTAGTGCATGAGTGCTGCACCGTTAGCCTGCTTGGCAACCCGGTCGATATCGACGGTCAGGGTTCTGCCGGCAAGCTCCATGCTGAAACTTTTGTACATAGTACTCCTTTCTGTGCGGAGCCCCCGTAACAACTGATAAATCCACCGCTTCCGGCGGGCTTATCAGTAGTCACGGCAATAAGACTCCGTATAGTTATTTTGTTATGCGTGCACAAAGACCCGCATTCTTGCTTATTATACCATACATGTGCGAAAAATGCTACAAAAAAAAGCAAAAAAAGAGGACCGAAAGGGGCAAAAAAAGCCTCTTTCGGTCTCATTTTCCGTTCTAATACGAAATCGATACGCTTTCGATTGTCAAAGGGGCGTCACAGGACAGGATAAACCCGACTCCCGTTAGGCTGTCTCCCGCTCCGACCGAGCCGTTCCAGCTCTCCGGAGTGAGCGTAAAAGTCTTACCGGACGACGTAAACCGGCAGCACCAGAAATTGTTCGACGTGACGGTCGTTCCGCAGGCAAATGTGATTTTCCACCCGCTGATTGCGTGACCGCTCTTGTTCTTCACGTTCAGGTCCATCTGGTAACAGTATTTGCCTTTTTCCATCCAGGTGTTGGTCGAAACAAGGGACACGGAACAACCGTTTGCGGTTCCGTTAAAGGATACTCCCTTCGGGGCATCGGCGTCCCCTCCGGAATAACCCTTCTGCGACTCTCGGATAATCGCTTCGATTTCCTCGTCGGTTACCGGCATCTTCCCGTGCAGGATGCTGACAAGCCAATTCCCTTCGGTCGACAGGTCGTCCGCAGTGAACCCATACAGTTTCTTGACATCGGGCTGTATAAGCGAAGAGCTTTCGTTCTTGTTCGCAAGGTTCCAGCATACGTAGCTTACCTTATATTCGTCCATGACGATAACCCATTTGTTGGCTTCCTCGATGTCGCAGCGGCCGTTGCCGGATGCATCGGTGATGCCGAATTCGCTGACGAATACCGGAAGTCCTGCCTTGATGGCACTGACCATCTTCTGCCTCAGGTTATCCTTATGCGTTCCCGCATAGAAATGAAGCGCATACATCAGGTTCGTGCCCTTCACGGGATCGGCTGCTGCGCGGTCCACGTCCTGGCTCCAGGTAGGCGTTCCGATGATGATGATATTATCGGGCGCGTTCGCGCGGATGATCGGAATGATGATTTCGGCGTATTCCTTAATCTCCCGCCAGTCGGTTCCGCCGTTCGGCTCGTTACAGATTTCGAAGATGACGTTGCCGTAATTGCCGTATTCTTCCGACATTTCCGCAAAGAACGATTTCGCCTGGCCGACGTATTTCATCGGTGTCAGGTCGTGAAGAATATGCCAGTCGATAATCACATAGAGACCAAGTTCGGTCGCGTACATCACGCCGTTGTGAATTACCTTTTTCAGTTCCTCCTGAACGGCTTCGCCGCCGACGCAGTATCCGTTCTCGTCGGTATACATCGCAAGACGGATTACGTTGGCTCCCCATTCGTCGCGGATTGTCCGGAAGGTATCCCGGTTTACGTATTCGGGAAACCATTGAAGGCCATGTGTGCTGACGCCTTTAAGCTGGAATTCCTTTCCGTGGGAATCGAGAATCTTCGTCCCTGAAACGCGAAGCTCGCCGTGATTCCCATAAGGGCTCCCTTCTTCCGGTATCCAGTCCGGATCAAGCGGCTTCGGACTCGGCAAAGGAGTCGGCGTAAAGGTCGGCACCGGCGTGAAGGTCGGGGTCGGCGTAAAGGTCGGTGTAGGGGTTTCTGTAGGTTCCGGCGATGGCGTGTCGGTCGGAAGCGGAGTCGGCGAATCGGTCGGCGCCCCTGTCGGAACAAGGCTCGGCGTTACGGTTTCCGCATTCGTCGGAAATAACGACACCGTCTTCGTCGGCTTCGGCTTATCTTCGTTCGAGAGGCTGTCCGTAACGGCATGGTAAACCGTATAGCCTGTGAAAAGAAGAATAACCGCAATCAGAACGGCCGGAACAATGACCCATAAGCGGGACAGTTTTCGTTTCGTTTCATCTTTCATGGTGTTTACTCAGTTTTTATCCTCTTTAAACAGCGAACGGATCCGGTCGGTCATGTAAAGGGAACCGATGCATAGAATGATGTCCCTTTCCGTTCCGTTTTCAACAAGTTCCCGGATTTCCTCATCCGGATTATCGACAACGGTCATGTCGAATTCTTCGCAAAGCGCGGGCAGGTCTTCTTCGGGAATCGCCCGCGGATGGTCAAACCGCCAGAAACGGATATCCGCGGCGAATCCGCGGATCAGCGAAAGCATGGTCCGGTAATCCTTGTCGCCGAGTATTCCGGTTACGACGTGGATTCTTTTGCCGGCAAATGCCGGGCCGTTGAAGAAGTCTTCCGCAGCCGAAATGCATTGCGGATTGTGTCCTCCGTCGACATATACGGCGGGTTTTCTGTGTAACAGTTCCATTCTGCCGGGCCAGTATACGTCGGAAAGCCCATGCAGAAGGTCGGAGTCTTCCACCGGGAAGCCGAAGTTCTTAAGCAGCCGGATCGTTTCGATGCAGACCGCACAGTTCTTCTGCTGATGTCTTCCGAGCAGGTTGCATTCGACATCGTATGTAAGGTAACGGAAATGCTCGAAGTTCGGAACGGCAGGCAGCTGTTTTAACTGCTTCAGGTCGGCCGTGATAAGAGGCGCGTGCTTCTCTTCCGCCCGCTTTTTAAGCACCGTAAGGGCTTCATCGCAGGACGGATACAGAACAACCGGCACGCCTTCCTTGATGATTCCGGCTTTGGCTTCCGCTATCTCTTCAATTGAACTGCCGAGCACGGCGCAATGGTCGAGCCCGATATTCATGATAACGGTTGCAAGAGGCTTTGTTACGATATTGGTCGGATCGAAAGTGCCGCCGAGACCGGTTTCCAATACTATAATATCACATTTCCCGCGGGAGAAGTATAAAAATGCAAGAATCGTTAACAGTTCAAACTGATTCGGCGTCTCGGGAAGAGTGTCCGTATAAGCGAAAACCTCTTCGGCAAGCGCGGTCAGCTTTTCTTTCGGGATGAGTTCTCCGTTAATCTGAATCCGCTCGCGGAAATCGTGCAGATACGGTGACGTGAACAGGCCGACGCGGTAGCCGGCTTCTCTGAGTACCGAATGTAACATCGCGCAGACGGAGCCTTTACCGTTCGTTCCGGCAACATGGACAACCGGGACGGTCTCTTCGGGGTTTTTGAAATGCGTCATCGTCTTTTTCATGCGGTCAAGTCCGGCGAACTTCGAAAAGAAGCTTTTGGATGTCAGTTTGGTAAGGATTTCCTCGTAAGTCAAGATACACCTCAAATCATCAGTCCGGCATTCCGGACCTCTTTTTCTAACTCCGTCATCATATAAAGGCTTCCGGTACATAAAACCGGACAACCTTTCCGGTAAGCCTCAGCCGCTTCTTCCGCGGCTTCCGAAAGCGTTTTATATGCTTCCGCTTCCGCCCCTTGCGAACGAAGAAGCTTTCGTAAATCCTTCGCGGGAAGCGCACGCGGGTTATCGGGCGTTACGCAGAGAAAACGCGCGGCGTACGGCATGAGCATCCGGTACATCGTCACATAATCCTTGTCGGCCATGACGCCGGTCACGATTGTATATTTCTTCCTGTCAGGCATCGCATCGAGCGTTTTCGTAAGCGCTTCGATGCAGTCCGGGTTATGTCCTCCGTCCATAATCCAGTACGGATTTGTCTTCCGGATCTGGAACCGGAACGGAAGCTTCGCCTGCTGAAGGCCTTCTTTGATTGCGCCGTCCGTCAGGAAAACATCCTTCATCCGAAGCGCGTAAACCGCTGCGCAAAGCGTTTTGGCATTACTCTTCTGAAACAGACCGGGCATCGAAAGCTTCGCCTGAAGGCTTTCCTGCGAAACCGGTATCGACGGGTCGCCGGCATATAAAAACGGGCTGTTGTTGTCAAATGCGAACTGTTCGCAGTACTTCCGGATTTCCTTTTCATTTTCCGAAAGAACGAGGGCTTCCCCTTTCGATACGATGCCGAGTTTTTCTTTCAAAATCTCAAGCTTCGTATTGCCGAGGTATAGCATATGGTCCATCGCAATATGTGTGACAATTGTGAGGTACCCGGGGGCATCAAGATGCGTGGCGTCCTTTCCGCCGCCCATGCCTGCCTCCAAAACCGCATATTCGCATTCCGCTTCCGTAAACAGAAGGATTCCGAGCGCAACGGAAAGCTCGAATTCGCTTGGATAATCCGCTTCGGAGAACCCGCCGCATACGGTTTGAAGCGTTTCGGCCGCACGGCAGTAAGCTTCATCCGGGACTTCCTCCGTACCGATCCGGTAATAGTCCTTAAGACCGAACAGGGCCGGTGAGGACATCGTTCCGACGCGGTAGCCGCCCGCATGAAGGACCGACGAAAGCATTGCGGAAACCGAGCCTTTGCCGTTCGTTCCGACGACATGGATAATCCTGAGAGTCCGTTCGGGATGCCCTAACAGTTCCATGAGCCGGTGAATTCTTGAAAGCCCGGGTTTCGATACGTTCGTCTTCTCATTTTTCACAAAAGCATAAGCTTCTTCAATCGTCAATGCGTTGCTCCTCTTCTTCCGCCTGAACCATTCCGTTCGCGTTCAGGTAGGCGCGGATTCTCGGGAATACAAAACTGTTGCAGCTGTAAAGTACCGGAATTTCGACAATCGTCAGGAAAAGCGCCTGTACGAAGCGGCCGAACCAGAACAGTCCGGTGCCGGAAAAACCACCGAACAGAATCAGTCCGATCGAAGTGATCAGGCCGCCGGCAAACTGGTCTGCTACGGCCGTCAGAACCGTCGGAATGACGCCGGGTTCCTTCTTTCGATACGAATAACCGAATACCAGGCCGCGGAAGCAGGCCGATAAGGAAATCAGCGGGTTGATGCTCGGATAAAACATCATCGCACCGATCACGTCGGCCGCCAGGCCTGTGAAAGCGCTGACTGCAATACCGTACAGTCCGCCGGCGAAGATGCCGAAACAGAATCCGGTAATGGCTCTTGCGATAAATGTGAGGCCGATCCGGTACATCGGCGTGCTGATTGACAGAAACCGTTCGAAGATAATCTGAACGGCAATCATCATGGCTGCGGCCGTGATAATCAAAGCGGTTGTCTTTCTTTGTTTTCTCATAAAAAAACCTCCTTCTGTCCCGTAATGAGCTACAAAAGGAGTGTTCCCATGTAGCAGCGGGATGCGAGTTTCGTACCGCAAGACAAGGCTTTTCGTTCCGAAGGCAACTCCCCGTCCTTCGGACACTTAACGCACAAAACTCTACTCTGCACCTGTTTTCTGTTATACTTAAGGGCCATGCTGAACATGGCCCTTACGGTCGAACTATTTACGGATATCGAGCTTCTCAATCAAAGCACGGTAAGCATTGATGTCCTTGGATTTCAGATAATCCAAGAGACCGCGTCTCTGACCGACCATCTTGTAAAGACCGCGGCGGGAATGGTTATCCTGCTTGTTGTTCTTCAGATGCTCGGTGAGTTCCTTAATCCGTGCGGTAAGGAGAGCTACCTGTACTTCGGTGGAACCGGTATCTTCCGGATTCTTACCGAACTCGGCAACGATTGCTGCCTTCTGCTCTTTACTGATCATTTTCGTGTCCTCCGATTCATGATTTACGCCGTGCCCTGAGTCCCGGTTGAGGAATCCAAAAACCAAGGGCCGGTCAACGTGTGTTACTATAGCATATCGAAAGCCTTTTGTAAATAGTTTCTTTCGATTTTATGCTTTCTGGTCGCGATAGGCGATTAGGGCATAGATAAAGAAGATCATGCAGCCGAATATCAGGCCGCCCATATGCCCTGCCATGTCCACGCCTTCCTGGTAGGAAAAGATGGACGAAAGGATGCTGATTACGATGTATGCGATCAAAAACCAGATATATCCGTTCTTCGAGAACTCTCCGTTTCCGAAGCCGCCGAAGAACACAAGATAGATTACAAGTCCCGCGAAAAGCGCTGCAATCGCACCGGATGCGCCGACGCTCCGAACGTCGTAAAGCTCGAACGTCTCTTCATAAAACAGAAAGCGTACCGTCCGCTCCACCGGCATGAAATGATGATAAATCATCGAAACAAGCGACGAGCCCAGCCCGCCTGCGAAATAGAGAATCAGGTAGCAATTCCGGTACAGGATGCGTTCAAGAAAGAATCCGCACAGGATAAGAACCGCCATGTTCCCGATCAGATGTCCCCAGCTTCCGTGAATAAACATACAGCTTACAAGGCGCCAGATGTGGCCTTTTCCGATGACATCCGGCCAGCTGCACGCGCCGAACTCGGTAATCCGGTCCGTAAGAAGGCCGTACTGATCCCGGTACTGCGTTGCGGTCTGAATCAGGTAAACGATCACATTTGCCGCAATCAGAATAAAGGTCAGGTAGCATTCGCGGAATGAATCCGCGGTGCTGTGAAAGAAACCGCTCTCGATGCGGATCGGTCTCCCGTTCGGTTTCGTAGTGGATATGTGAATGACTTCCTCTTCCCTGAAGGAATCGTTGTCGAATCTGCTGTCATACATGGTTTTCTTTCCCCTCTTTAAAGAATTCGGAAGCGCTTGTTTTATCTCTTCCGATTTGCGCCGAGAGTTCCTCTACGGATCCGAACCGTTTCTCTTCGCGGAGCATCCTTCGGAAGTATACGGCGATATCCGTGAAGTATCCGATTTCACCCGCTTTTTCATCAAGCAGATGCGTCTCAACGACGACCTGCAGGTCATCGGTCACGGTCGGCTTCGTCCCGACATTCGTGACGGACGGGTAAAGCCTTCCGCCGATTCTCGTTTCGGTGATATAGACACCGTTCTTCGGTAATAGTTTACCTGCTTCCGGGTACAGATTAAGCGTCGGAAAATGCATCTTCGTCCCGAGTCTTCTTCCCGGCTTTGTGCTGCCTGCGACGAAATAAGGGCTCCCGAGAAGCAATGCCGCTTCTTCGGTTCTTCCGTCGGTGATAAAGGAACGGATATCCGTGCAGGACACTGGCTTTCGGTTTTCGGAGACGGTTTCCGGAAGCACGAACACTTCGATTCCGAGTTCGGGGCCGGTTTCCTTTAACAGTCCGGTATTTCCGGTCCGGTTATAGCCGAATCTCCAGTTTTCTCCGACGTAAATCTGCTTTGCGTGGCATTTGCCGACAAGGAAATCCTTAAGAAAGTCTTTCGGCGGCATCCGGCGGATTTTGTCCGTAAACGGCACGTTCAGATACGCGTCAAGCCCCGCCTCTTCGCAGATCAGCCGCTTCTCGCGCTTCGTGAACAGTTCTCTCCGCTCGCCGTATTGCATCGCGTCAAATGTGAGGATTGTCTTTCGAAGCAGCCCGCAGTTGCGGCGCATTTCTTTTAAAAGCGCACGGTGACCGGTGTGGAGTCCGTCGAATTTGCCGAGCATAATCGCGCATTCCGCTCCGTCGTATTCGGTTATGTCATCAAAATAAAGCATGCTCTCTCCGTCGTTACTCAAAAAACATTTTGACCGGTTTATAATGGTCTTTCTTCCGTTCGTATAAAGCCGTGAAGACGTTATCGGAATACACGCGGACCGTTTGCGTCGCGTTCTTTTGAACCTTCAGACAGGATTCCGGAACCGGATTGCCGTTTAGCAGATATTTCTTCCCCTCTTCGGTGATTTCCGCTTTGGAATACTCTATGAATACGGAATCGGTCGGCATCAGAATATCGGTTATCTTTCCTGAGTCCCGTAACGCTTCGACTTCTTTAAGCGTATGCGCATCCTTAAGCGAAAACTCGCCGGACGCGTCTCTTCGTAAGCTTGTCATGCATGCTCCGCAGCCGAGGGCGTCGCCTATATCGTTACAAAGCGTCCGGATATAGGTGCCCTTCGAGCAGGTCACCTGCATCGTGAACGTTCCTTCCGTTCTTTCGTAACCGGATATCGCAATCGAATCGATCCGGACCCGTTTCACCGGCCGCTCGGCGGTTTTCCCCTGCCTGGCGAGGTCGACAAGCTTTTGCCCGTTGACCTTTCTTGCGGAATACATAGGCGTTAACTGGCCGATTTCTCCGGTAAATGCCACGGCGGTTTTTAAGAGTTCCTCTTCCGGCACATCCGGTACCGTTTCCGAAAGAATCTGCCCGCTCAGATCCTGCGTGTCGGTAGTGATTCCGAGCTTTACGCCTGCGGTATAGGTCTTAGTACGGTCCATCAAAAGGTCGCATACCTTCGTGGCGTTTCCGATGCATACGGGAAGAACGCCGGTCGCATCCGGGTCAAGCGTTCCGGTATGACCGATCTTTTTGATATGCAAAATACCTCTCAGTTTCGCAATCACGTCGTGAGAGGTATAGCCTTTTTCTTTGTTGATAATCAGTATTCCGTTCATATCAAAGCTGAAGCATGATCAGCGCATACAACTGCGTCAGAAACTCATTCAGATCTCCTGCCGCGGAGAAACCGGCCGCAAGCTTATGCCCGCCCCCGCCGAAACCGGACGAGATGGAGGCGACATCGACTTTGCCGTTGCTTCGGAGACTGAATTTATAAAGTCCCGGCATGTCTTCCCGTACGAAGATCGCCACTTCAACACCTTCGGTCGTTCGAAGCTCGCTGACAATCGAACCGGTATCCTCGTGGGAAGCGTTAATGGATTTCATGTCATTTAACGTAAGAACCGCGACAATCACCTTGCCGCCGAGCTCGAGTTCCGCCTTGCCGAGCGCAAGCCCGAGAGCCTTTAACTGCGCATACGTCTTCATATAGAACGAGCGGTCCACAAGCGTTGCCGTATCGATTCCCTTGCTCATCAGATAACCGGCCGTGCACATCGTCTTCTCGGACGTCGAACTGTACTTGAATACGCCGGTATCGTGAAGAATGCCCGTATAAAGCGCTTCGGCAATCGGAAGATCGATTGCGGCACGGCGCATATGCGCAAACAGTACCTCACAGGTCGAACTGGCCGATGCGTCGACGAAATTCCGATCCGCAAACTCGGTGTTTGTAATGTGATGGTCAAAGGAAACGGTCTTCTTCGCCGCGTGGAATGCGTTTTCGCACCTTCCCAGCCGGTCCGAACTGCCGCAGTCAACGCTGATGAACAGGTCGTAAGGCTCATCGGGAATCTGAAACTCCGTATCGATCTCAGAAAGCCCCGAAAGCATCGAAAAGCTCTCGGATATATTCTCAAGATAAGCATGTACGGACACTTCGGAAGGAAGAACGGCCTTCAGATACAAAGCGCAGCCGAGAACAGATCCGACGCAGTCTCCGTCCGGATGGACGTGACCTGCAATCGCGATTGTTTTCGCGCCTTTTGCGATTTCGTCCAACAACTCAGTCATTTTCGTCCTTTGCCTCATCGTTTGCGTGAAGGGATGCAATTAATTCGTTCATATGCATTCCGTATTCGAGGGATTCATCGAGACAGAACCGAAGCTCCGGCGTGTTTCGAAGGTTCAAGGTCTTGGCAAGACAGGACCTTAAGAAAGGCGCGGCGCTCTTCAATCCCTTAATCGTATCTTTCTTTACGTTTTCATCGCCCAGAACGCTGATGAAAACCTTGGCGGATTTGAGGTCCGGGGCTACCTCCACGTCGGAAACGCTTGTCATGGGGGCAATCCGCGGATCCTTCACCTCAAGAAGAATCAGATTGCTCAAAACCTTCTGCACTTCCTGATTGATTCTTGTATTTTTAATGCTGTTTTTCTTCAAAATTCCTGCTTTCTGCCTACTTACGCGGGACTTCCTGCATGATGTAAACTTCGACCTGATCGAGTTCCTGAATGTCGTTGAACTTCTCAAAGAGAATACCGCATTCGTAACCCGCAGCCACTTCCTTTACATCATCCTTCATACGTTTCAAAGAAGCAATGTTGCCGTCGAAAATCTGCTCGCCGTTACGGGTAATACGTGCTTTCGAACCACGCTGTACCTTACCGTCAAGCACATAGGAACCGGCAATGCTTCCGACGTTGCTCGCCTTGAAAATCTGACGGATTTCGACATGACCGGTAACGACTTCCTCGTAAACCGGATCGAGCATGCCCTTCATAGCGAGTTCGATATCGTCGATGGCGTTGTAGATAACGGAATACAGACGGATGTCCACATTCTCGCGCTCCGCCGTATCGCTTGCCGCACTGTCCGGCTTCACGTTGAAACCGATGATAATCGCATTGCTGGCGCTTGCCAGGGTGACATCGGACTCGTTGATGTTACCTGCTCCGCCGTGGATGCAGCGTACGGCAACTTCGTCGTTACTTAACTTCGTAAGAGACTGCTTCACGGCTTCGACGGAACCGGCCACATCGGCTTTGACGATAATGTTCAGTTCCTTCACGTTGCCGGCCTTAATCTGATCAAACAGACCTTCAAGCGACAGCTTGGACTTCGTTTCCTGAATCAGTTTTTCCTTGTACTGTGCGATAAATGCTTCGGCAATCTCTCTCGCTTCCTTCTCGGACGACGTCGCTACAAGCGTATCGCCTGCATTCGGAACGCTGTTTAAGCCGAGAATCTCGACGGGTGTCGACGGAAGCGCGGTCGTTACCTTCTGCCCCTTATCGTTAATCATCGCACGGATCTTACCGAACGAAGAACCGATGGCTACGTTATCGCCGACGCGGAGCGTACCCTTCTGCACGAGAACGGTAGCTACCGGGCCGCGGCCCTTATCGAGTTTCGCTTCGATGACGATACCTCTTGCCTTTCGGTTCGGGTTCGAACGGAGTTCCTGTACCTCTGCCGTCAGAAGAATCATCTCAAGAAGGTTCTGGATACCTTCGCCGGTCTTCGCGGATACGGGAACGGTTACGACGTCGCCGCCCCATGACTCGGAAACAAGTCCCTGCTCGGACAGCTCGGTAAGCACGCGGTCGGGGTTGGCTGCTTCTTTATCCATCTTGTTGATTGCAACGACAATCGGCACATTTGCCGCTTTTGCATGGTTAATGGCCTCGATTGTCTGCGGCATGACGCCGTCATCGGCTGCTACGACGAGTACGGCGATATCGGTCGCCATTGCGCCTCGCATACGCATCGCGGTGAACGCTTCATGGCCGGGCGTATCGAGAAATGTGATAAGCTCGCCGTTAATCTCAATCTGGTAAGCACCGATGTGCTGCGTGATTCCGCCCGCCTCACGTGCGGTCACGTTGGTTGAACGGATCTTATCGAGAATGGAAGTCTTACCATGATCGACGTGACCCATTACGCAGACAACCGGAGGACGCTTCACAAGCGTTTCTTCGGTATCCTCGGTATCGCGCATCAGCTCTTCTACCTTGTCGATTACCTGCTCCTTCTCGACGATGCAGTTGTAATCGATTGCAAGCAGTTCTGCCTCCTCGAAAGGAAGCTCGGTGTTCACGTTACAGATCTTACCGGAAAGGAACAGCTTCTTTACGATTGCCGCCGCATTCTGTTTCATCTTGTCGGCAAGCTCTTTAATCGTAATCACTTCCGGAATGGTGATGGTCTTAACCTCATCCGGATCTTCCTTCTTCACCGGAATCGGCTCGGGCTTGATAAACGCGCCTCTGCGGTCTTCCTTCTTCGCCTTAACACCCTTCCGTCCGGTCTCCTGATCCTTATCAAGATTACGGTTCTTGTTCTTATCACGGCTTCGGTTGTTAAAGGCATCAGCCCGATGCTCTTTGTTCAGATCCTTCGCAAAATCGGACTTAATGCCGCTGTCTTTGCGGCTGTCGTTCTTTCTTGTAAAAGTGCGGCGGGTATCGCTGTCTTTATCCTTGTCAAATCCGGCATTGCGGTCGAAACTGCCCTTGCCGAAATTGTCGCGGCCCTGTCCGCCTCCTCTGTTGAAGCCGCCCTGCGCACCGTCACGGGGACCTCTGTTGAAGCCTCCCTGTGCACCGTCACGGGGTGCTCTCGAATAGCCGCCCTGCTGACCGTCTCTGGGCGCACGGGAATAACCGCCCTGTGCTCCGTCGCGGGGTGTTCTCGTATAACCGCCCTGCTGGCCGTCCCGAGGCGCACGGGAATAGCCGCCCTGCGCACCGTCGCGGGGCGTTCTTGTATAACCGCCCTGCTGTCCCTCACGGGGTGTGCGGGCAGGAACTCTTGCCGGAGGTTCGGAACCGATCAGACGTCCGGTAGCCGGATTCACGCGCTCTTTTACAATCGGTCTCGGCACTTCCGGTTTCTCTGCTTTCGGAGCAGGCGTTTCGGGAGTTTCGACAGGTGTTTCCGGTGCCGGAGTTTCTTTCACTTCCGCAGCCTTCTTGGTTTCCTTCTTCTCCTTTACGGGCTCTTCCGCAGGCTTCTCGGCCGGTTTTTCCTTCTTCGCGGCAAGACGAACAAGCCGTCCGTCCTTGTTATAGGAATAAACGGTTGTCGTAATGTTTCCGTTCTCGTCCTTCTCGGGCTTGATGCGGAAACCGTTCTTGTCGAGCGGAAGCTTCTTCAGATTGCCGTCACCGTCGAATACGGGTCCGGTAATCGGAAGCGGATTTCCGTCTGCATCTTTTGTATGGACGGGGGATCCGTCCGCATAGAACAGTTTGCTGCTTTTTGCGGTTTCTTTCGGCTCGGGATGCTTAATCTTCCGCTTTCCGAAGAAGCTTTCCGCAATCGCAATGGCATTGTCGTCGACAAGGCTCGTTACGCTCTTGGCGTCAACGCCCTTCTCTCTCAGATAAGACATCAGGTCATTATTCTTGATGCCCAGCTCTCTGGCCAGTTCATTGACCTTGATATTTGCCATTCATTTACCTCCAAATATGTGAATTACTGAATTAACGATAGTATTTTCTGCGCAAAACCCGGATCCGTTATCGCAACGGCAGCCCGCATTTCGCAGCCGATTGCCTTTCCGAGGCTTTCTTTTGTTCCGTAGACGGCAAGCGGAACCTTGTAATAGTTCGTGCTGTCCGTCAGATTCTTCGAGGAGTTCTTCGCCGCGTCGGAAGCCAGTATCACAAGACAGGCTTTTCCTTTCCGTACGGCGTCCTCACACAAAAACTCACCGGATACAAGCTTTCCGGCCTTGCGGGCAAGCCCGATCATCGAAAGAATGCGGTCAGTCACCGGCGCTCATCTCCTTTTCAAGGCGGTCATAGATATCTTCGGAAAATGTGACGTCTAACGACCTTTCGATTGCGTGACTCTTACGGGCTTTCAAAAAGCATTCCGTATTGTCGCAAAGATATGCGCCTCGTCCGTTCTTCTTGCCGGTCCGGTCGATTTCAACGGTATCTTCGGGTGTATGAAGCACGCGGATCAGTTCCTTCTTCGGCTTAAGTTCCCCGCAGCCCGTGCATTTGCGCATCGGTATCTTTCTTGTCTTCGGCATGTTACCTACCCTTCTACCTGAGACTCTCCCTTGATATCGATCTTGTAACCGGTCAGACGGGCGGCAAGTCTTGCGTTCTGTCCGCCGGTACCGATCGCCAGGCAGAGCTGATGGTCGGGAACAATGACTCTTGCAAAATGCTCGTCCTCGTTCACGTCAACATATACGACGCGTGCCGGGGAAAGGGCATTTTTGATCAAAACTTCCGGTTCCGGGCTCCAGTTGATGATATCAATCTTCTCACCGCGGAGCTCGTCCACAACCGCATTGACACGGCTGCTGTTCACACCTACGCAGGCACCGACCGGATCCACGTTCGGATTGTAGGAATAAACGGCCATCTTCGTTCTCTGGCCGGCCTCACGGCTGATTCCCTTAATCTCAACGGTGCCGTCCGCAACCTCGGAAACCTCATTCTCGAAAAGTCTCTTCACGAGATCCGGATGCGTACGGGATACGGTAATCTTCGGTCCCTTGGGCGTATTCTTGACTTCGAGAACGTAAACCTTAACACGCTCGCCGGGACGGAACGTTTCGCCGCGAATCTGCTCGGATTCAATCAAAAGCGCGTCCATCTTGCCGAGGTTTAAGGAAATCGAAGAAGCGTTGATGCGCTGCACAACGCCGGTAACGACTTCGTGCTCTTTGCCGGCATACTTATCGTAAAGCTGGTTACGCTCTTCCTCACGGATCTTCTGTACGATTGCCTGCTTTGCCTTACTGGCAACGATACGGCCGAAATCACGCGGAACAACCTCGGTATAAGCTACGTCACCGATTGCAAGCTTCTTGCCGGGGAACTTAACGGCAGCTTCCTCGGGCGTGATCTGCATCGTGCGCATTGCTTCGTCCTCAACGGCTTCCACTACTTCATAACCGGACAGAACTTTGATGTCACCGGTCTCGGGGTCGATCTTAACCTGTACGAGATCGCTTTTCTTATACTCGTTCTTAACGGCGGCGACAAGTGCCGTCTCGATTGCTTCCAAAAGTACTTCCTTCGGGATATCCTTCTCCTTTTCAATGGTATTCAATGCTTCAATGAGCATGTTCTTGCTTTCTTTTTCCATGGTGTCCTCCTTTATCTTTATTCCCAAATAAATGCCTGACGGATCAGGGAAATATTCTTCTTCTCGAGTGTAATCTCCGTGCCTTCCATGAAAACCGTTACGGTATCCTTATCGTACGAAACGAGATCGGCCGTGAGTTCCTTTCTGCCGTTAACGGCACGGTACAGTTTGATTTCGACCGGCTTACCGATGTTCCGGTCATAATCGCGGTCCTTTTTAAGCGGTCTCGTAAGCCCCGGAGAGCTGACCTCCAGAATGTAGGCGTCCGGGATGAAATCCGCTTCATCCAGACGGTCGGAAAGAATCCGGCTGACCGCTTCGCAGTCGTCGATGGTAATGCCGCCGGGCTTATCGATATACGCCCGAAGGTACCAGTCGCCGGCCTCCTTCACATATTCCACATCGACGAGTTCAAACTGCTTCTCTGTAAGAATCGGTACAATCAGCTGTTCGGTGCGGGATTCGTAATCTTCTTTCTGTGACATGGCGTTCCTCTTCTTATCACAAATGGAAAGGAGCTCCGAACTTCGGAACTCCTTCATAAACACACTGGTAACATAGCATATTATAACAGTTATTTCGGAAAATGCAACACTTATTTTTCCGAAGCTTCCGCGGCGCTGTCCTTCTTCGCGTTTTTCTTCTTTCGAAGCGTTATTCCGGCCCATACGCCGACCGCCGCGCACGCAATCAAAGCAAAATAAGTTGCAAAACTCTTTAAAAGTTCAATCAAAAAATCCATGGCATTTTCCTCTTTTATCAGGACTTACGGCGGTTCGCCAGTTCCTTGACGATATCGTTCCAGTCGACGTCGCACTCCACCATCAAAACCATCAGGTGATACAGATAGTCGGCAATCTCGTATTTCAGCTCTTCCTTGTCCGGATTCTTCGCTGCAATCGTAATCTCGGTTGCCTCCTCGCCGCACTTTTTAAGAATCTTGTCGATTCCCTTATCGAACAGATAATTCGTATAGGATCCTTCCTTCGGATTCACCTTGCGGTCCAGTATGACATTATAATCCTCGGTCAGAACATTGAGCGGATTGTAGGTCGAGTATTCCTTCTTGCATAGCTCGGTGAAGAAACACGAAACATTGCCGGTATGACACGCTGCTCCGAGCTGATGCACCATCGCCAGAATCGTATCGTTGTCGCAGTCAATCCGGAGTTCCTTTAAGAACTGATAATGTCCGGACGTCTCGCCCTTTACCCAGAGTTCGTTCCGGCTTCTTGAGAAATACGTCATCCGTCCGGTCGCTATCGTCTTATTGTATGCCTCTTCGTTCATATAAGCAAGCATAAGCACTTCGGAGGTCTTATAATCCTGAACGACAACCGGCACAAGTCCGTTCGCGTCGGTTTTAAACTCGGAAAATGCCATCGAACTGACGAGACATTTCGTATCAATGCCGAAATCACGAAGCGAATTCTTTACTTTGATGATATTTTTACCGACATAGTAATTTGTAAGCACGCCGGATACGTTCTCAAGCGAAAGAAGTGATTCGATATCGTTTCTTACAAGGCTGTCCCTTACAAGAACCGGAAGCGGGCTTGCTGCAATCTGTTTTTTGACATCATCCGGAGTGATATGCTTAAAGATAAAGCCCGCGATGCCGAGATTTTTGAGAGCGCACAGAAGATCCGCATTGCGGTACTCTCCGGCCGATGTCTCCGGATCACAGTTAAACTCGACAAGAAGCTTATCCTTACCGAAACGGTCAATCGACTTTTTGATTTCCTCTTCCGGAAAATCCGGCCCGTAGGGCACAACCGCATAGCTTGCACCCGTATAAAGCGCCTTCTTGACGTCCTCAAAACGTCTTACATGGCAGCCGATCAAAAGCGGGATGTCAACCTTCTTGAGAATCATCTTGACGGTCTCAAGAAACTTCATCTGCTCTTTTTCGCTTGCGTCGTAGTTGTAGATATAGAGTCCGTCTGCACCGTTCTGCTCATAGGCCATCGCCTTCTCAAGAACGTTCGACGAATACTCGGTTTCGGCATTGATATAGCCGTAGATACTCTTCTTCATTCAGATGGTTCCTTTCGTGGAAAGTACGCCGTTGATGCGCTTATCAAAACCGGAGGCCGTATCGAGCGCTTTTGCGAATGCCTTGAACATTGCCTCCAAAATGTGGTGATTGTTCTCACCGGAAAGCATCTTGATGTGCAGATTCATGCCTGCCGTATAGGAAATCGCATAGAAGAACTCTCTTGCGGTTTCAACATCCATCTCACCGAGACGGTCAACGGACGTATTGACATCATAACAGAAATACGGCCGTCCGGAAAGATCCAGTGCGCACATCATAAGCGTTTCGTCCATCGGGAGCAGGAAAAAACCGTACCGGGAGATTCCTTCTTTCGTATCGAGCGCCTGTTTGATGGCGGTTCCGAGCACGATTCCGACATCCTCAATCGTATGATGCGAATCTACATTCAGATCGCCTTCCGCTTTGATTGTCAGATCGAAAAGGCCGTGCTTCGCGAAACCCGAAAGCATGTGATCAAAGAAGCCGATTCCGGTGTTGATGTCAAACTGTCCGGTTCCGTCGAGATTGAGCGTACAGGTAATCTTTGTTTCTTTCGTCTGCCGTTCCACGGTAGCAATTCGGTTCATAAAGGTTCCCTCCTGGTTTTATTCGTTCTCAAATCTTACCGCAATCGAATTCGCGTGCGCGGTAAGCCCTTCTGCTTCGGCAAATGTGGTGATTTCCTTCCAGACCGGCTGCAATGCTTCTCTTGAATACGAAATCACGCTTGTCTTCTTTACAAAATCGTCGACATTGAGCGGCGAAAAGAACTTGGCCGTACCGTTCGTCGGAAGAATGTGATCGGGACCTGCGAAATAATCACCGAGCGGTTCGCTCGAGTATTCGCCTAAGAAGATTGCGCCGGCATTCTTAATGTATGTCATCGTATCGAACGGATTCTTCGTTAATATCTCCAAGTGCTCCGAAGCGATGGCATTTGCCGTATCGATTGCCTGCTGCATCGAGTCCGCAATGAAGATGCAGCCGTAATCCGAAAGCGACTTTTTGATGATTTCCTTCCGGGACAGCTGTTCGGTTAACACGTCGACTTCCCTGCTTACCTGTTCGGCAAGTCCGGCACTAGTTGTAACGAGAATTGCCGAAGCCAGTTCGTCGTGCTCGGCCTGGCTTAAAAGGTCTGCGGCAACGTAACGCGGATTCGCGGTTTCGTCCGCAAGAACGAGAATCTCGCTCGGACCCGCAATCGAATCGATGCCGACGCTTCCGTATACGGCCTTCTTTGCAAGGGCGACATAGATATTGCCGGGACCGACGATCTTATCGACCTTCGGAATGCTTTCGGTACCGTATGCAAGGGCGGCAATCGCCTGTGCTCCGCCGACCTTCAGGATCTTATTGACGCCTGCTTCGACGGCAGCGACAACCGAAGCGGCATTCAGTTCACCGCTTTTCTGCGGAGGCGTCACCATGATAATCTCGGGAACGCCGGCAACCTTTGCGGGAATGATATTCATCAAAACGCTTGACGAAAGCACCGCTCTTCCGCCCGGCACGTATACGCCGACTTTGGCAATCGGAAGAATCCGCTGCCCGAGGAAGATGCCGTCCTTCGTATCAAACCAGCTTGCACGCTTCTGCAGCATGTGATAATCGCAGATGTTCTTAATCGCATCGCGGATGACCTTAAGGAGCTCCGGATCGATTGTTTCGTATGCGCGGTCGATTTCTTCCTTCGTAACAACGATATTGCCCGAAGAAATCGTGACGCCGTCGAATTTCTCCGTATAGGCGAATACGGCTTTATCTCCGTTCTTACGGACGTCTTCAATGATGGCTGCGACTTTCTGCTCCTGCTCAGCAAACGAATTGGTGCTGCGCTTTTTGAGCGTATCAAGCAGTTCCTTCCTTGTCGCATCGGTTAATGTGACTGTTTTCATACAAATCCTTTCTTAAGCCTCCAGAACCTTACGGATATCCCCGATCAGTTTGCGGATGCGTTCCTGTTCCATTTTCATGCTTACCTGGTTGACCACCATTCTTGCGGAAAGCGGCGCAACCTCTTCCAAAACCTCGAGGCCGTTCTCGCGAAGCGTCGAACCGGTTTCGACGATATCGACGATAACTTCCGAAAGTCCTACAATCGGAGCAAGCTCAATCGAGCCGTTCAGTTTGATAATTTCGACCGATTGATGCTTGACGTTTCGGAAATAATCCTTCGCAATCGCCGGGTATTTGGTCGCAACGCGGATAATCTTACCGCTTCCGAGAAGTTCCTTTGCTTCCTTCGGGCCGGCTACGCACATGCGGCAGCGGCCCATGTTGAAATCAATGACCTCGTAAAGCTTGCGTCCTTCCTCGAGAATCGTATCCTTTCCGACAATGCCGATATCGGCGGCGCCGTATTCGACGTAGGTCGGAACATCGTTTGCTTTGGCAAGGAAGAAACGCATCTTCTTCTCTTCATTCGTGAAGATCAGCTTCCGCGTGCTCTTATCCTTCATTTCTTCGCACGAATAACCGGCTTTCGTGAGAATCTCCATCGCTTTATCGGCAAGACGTCCCTTTGCAAGCGCAACCGTGATATATTCCTGCGTCGGCTCGTTCTTCATTTCTTTGGCGATACCCTGACGGGTTGTCGCCATCATCAAAGCATCAACGGTAATCGACATGCCGATTGCAGGCGCGTCCATACCGAATTGCGCGACGAGATTATCGTAACGTCCTCCCGAAGCAACCGCTTCGCCGGAACCGTAAGTAATGGCACGGAATATGATTCCGGTATAATAACGGTATTTGCTGAGCATGCCGAAATCAAGCGATACGTAACGGTCGTAACCGTTCTTCTTAAGTAATGCATACAGCTCGCTCAGACGGTCAAGAGCCTTCAGGGAACGGGTGTTCTTCGTAAGACTTCGGATTTCATCGATTGTCTCAAAACTTCCGAACAGCTCGGGAATCCGAAGCAACAGCTCACGGTTATCTTCTTTTAAAGACTTATGCGACAGAAGTTCCGAAGCGCCGTACAGGTTTTTCGTCTTCATCAGAACGCGAAGCTGTTCCTCTTCCTCTTCGGAGAACGAGCAGTCTTCCATCAAACCTTTGAAGAAGTCTGCATTTCCGATTTCAATCTGAAAATCTTCGATTCCCGCTGACTGTAGACAGTCAATTAACAGCTCTATCATCGAAGCGTCGGCTTCGACCGAAGCATCGTTCATCAACTCCGCACCGAGCTGCGTCGTTTCCTTCGGACGGCCCTGATAACTTTCGTTATTGATGAACGTCTGACCGCAGTAACAGAGACGGATCGGAGCCTTCTCGTCACGGTAATATTTCGAAACAAAGCGGGCGATGGAAGGCGTCATGTCGGGCCTTAACACAAGAGTGTTGCCTTCGCGGTCGAAAAACTTATACATATCCTTCGACGGCACCGTTCCGCGCTCCCTGCTAAATATATCAAAGTATTCGAAAGAAGGCGTTTCGATATCCATATATCCGTGCCGGTGCATGCACTCCCTCAGCCGGTTCTCAAGAATCAGTTTGTCGCGGCATTCCGCACCGTATACGTCCCGGACTCCTTCGGGCGTATGGAGTAATTCCGTCATGGTATCCTTACCTCCTGTATGATTTCTGCCTTAAGCACTTTCACGTGGTAGAGTGCTAATTCGGTAGCACGTGAATGTCAACATTATATAGACCGATACCCCTTTTGTCAAGACTCAGTTTGTTCTCTTTTTTCAAGATCGTCATTCACGTATTCGAGATAGTTGATATAGAGGTTATCGCTTTTCTTATGGAAGTTCGCTCCGTTCAGCTCATCAAACCGGATACTCTTCCGTCCGCCGTTCTCCTGACGCTCATAGAAATACGCGAGTTCCGGGTAATTCATATAATAAATGATATCGCGCTTCGTGTAGTAAATCAGAAGGAACGCAATCCCGCCCTGCGCTTCGAAATCCTTCATATATTTAACCTGATGGGCATGCACGTTCTGAAGCGGAAACGTATCCGCGACGCATTCCTTGCAGTCGAAGCAGATTGGAACGCCCTGCGCCACGCCTACATAGTCGACCGTGCTGACCTGGTCGAAATACGCAAGCGTGATGTGCTTTGTTTCCTTGTCGATGTCTATCGGCGTAATCGGCGTCGGAATTTTATGCACAAGCGCAATGCCGTTGTCACGGTAATACTCGTTGGTTTCGTTGATTAACTCCTCAAAGAAGGAGCCCCGAAGTCCCCGGGATTTCCAGGATGGCATGATAATCTCCTTTTACACGGAATTCGTTCTCAAGTATCTTTGCAAAACCTTCCGGAACGGGCGAACGGAAAACCCGTCCTGCCAACCCGGTAAGCGGTTCCCTGATTGCTTTCGGAAAATGATACGCATACGCAAGAAGCAGCTGCCCGTGCAGGTGGTAGGCGTTACGGTAACGGACCGATACTGCGTTAATCTCTTCGGAAGCCGATTTATACTTCGGGTCGGCAAGCACCGGATACCCGAGGTAAGAAAGCACGGAACGGATCTGATGAGATTTGCCGGTATGAAGACGAATCCGAAGAAGCGTAAGATCTTTGGTCTTCTGTACCGGCGTGAAGTCCGTATGAACCATAACACTGTCGGAACTGATCGGGCCCTCGGTAATCGTTACGGTGTTGGTTTCGGCTTCCTTTGTCAGATACAGTTTGCTGTCAAGAAAGTCCGGGAAACACCCTGCGACAACGGCGTAATAGTATTTTTCAATGAGTCGCTCACGAAGCAGCCTGTTCAGTTCTCTTCCGGCGGGCGCAGTTTTTGCAAAAAGAAGGATTCCGGGCGTATTCCGGTCCAGCCGGTTACATACGCCGGGCTTATATTCCGAAAGCGATTCGGCGGTCAGTTCGCCTTTCTCTGCCATATAAGAAAGCAGCATCTCGTTCATTGATTCGCTTTCGGGCGTATCCTTCTGGGAAAGGATTCCGGCGGGTTTATAAGCGATTATAAGGTTATTGTCTTCAAAGACAATCAAATCGGAAGAAACCGAATGCTTCGAAAAGACCGGAAGCTCCTCTGCGGGTTTTCCGGCGAAATTCGCAAACGTCTCGTCCGAGAAGAATATCTCGATAACATCACCGGTATGAAGCGTTTCATTGCCTTCACATTTTCCGTGGTTCAAAGTGATGTTTTTCTTTCGCATCATCTTATACAGAAAACCGCTTCCTGCGTTCGGCATAAGACGGTTCAGGAATTTATTGATTCGGAGGCCGTCGTCATTTGTCGTAATCGTAAACGATTTCATGCTATTTCACCAAAACCATGTGAATAAAACCGGTAATTTCCTCGGGAACCTGCCCCTCGCGGTCGCAGTCACGAAGCCTATTGAGCAGCTCTTCTTTATTTCGGAATACATGCATATGAACGGTTACGCCGCGCTTTGCGATGGAATCCGTAAAATACGATACAATCTTTTCAATCTTCTTCCCGTCTTCGGAGTATGCCATCATTTCGGTCTCGCGGACGCAGAGAAAATCGAGATGCATGATGCTCTCGGGGGATGTGAAAACAAGGTCGTAATAGGCTTTATCATCGGGACGGATCAATGGCTTGACGCTTTCACCAAGCGACTCATCGGTCGATTTGAACGGAAGAAAAAGAATCAGATTCACAAGCGCTTTCGCGGCAGGAAGCGTCAGTAATACGGCGACGACCGTGCCGAGATTCCGGCTTGTCCCGAGAATCGTCCTGCAAAGAAAGAAAAGCGAAAGACCGGCCGCGACGAAAACAAGGACAACAATTGTCTGTACGGCCTTCTTGCGGCGGATATACCCTTTTTCACCCTTCTGAATTTTCATCAAACAGCTCCTCATAGCTTCGGATATAATAATCCGATTGTTCCTTCAGTGTCTCCTGACTGCTTTCCGAGAACGGATCATAGACGGTGCAGACAGACATACCGGCAGCAACCGCAGCCCTGATACCGGCTTCAACATCTTCAAATACAAGACAGTCGGACGGCTTAACGCCGAGTCCTTCCGCCACATGCAGATAGATATCCGGGAACGGTTTTCCGTGCTCCACCTCGCATCCGGTTGCAATGACGTCGAAATACGGCCGGATCTTCTGCGCACCGAGTACCGTTTCGAGAAGCGTTCTTGAATTGCTTGTCGCAATCCCCATCCGGATGCCGGCTTTTCGAAGCTCATTAAGAAACTGTCTGACACCCGGTTTCACGGGGACGCGCGTCTCATAGCATTCAAGCGCCATGTCGTTCCAGTCCTGTTTCATCTTCTCGGGGTCGTCCGGGATATGAAACCGTTCCTTCGTATAAACGGCAACCTCGTGGAAACTGAGCCCTTCAATCGACTTCTGGTAATCATCAGGCAGTTCGTAACCGAACCTTGCGAGGTATTCGACATCAATCGCGCGCCACATCCACATCGAATCGACCAATGTGCCGTCGAGATCGAATATCACGCCTTTAAACTGTGTCAGTATCTTTTGTAAAGATGGCTTCATGCAACTGCTCCGCACTGTACTCGAGGTATTGCCCCGGAGTTAATGATTCCGGCAGAGTAAAGCTGCCGATCTTTATTCTTTTGAGATACAGAACTTCATGTCCGACCGCATGAAACATCCGTTTTACTTCATGAAAGCGGCCCTCGGTAATCGTCAGAAGACATTCCGAAGTCTCTCCTGCTTCCGAAAGAAAACTATATTTTGCAGGTTTCGAAGTAAAATCGGCAAATGCAATGCCGCCTTCCAGTTTCTTCTGCTCCGCTTCACTGACGGTCCCGGCAATTCTGACGAAATATGTTTTCGAAACTTCTTTCCGAGGCGACGTCAGCCGATGGGCAAAGGCTCCGTCGTTTGTAATGATCAACAATCCTTCGGTATCCTTATCAAGTCTTCCGACCGGGAAGAACTCCTTCGGATCGGCTTCCGGAATCAGCGAGAGCACGGTGTCGCTGATTCGGTCCTTCGTAGCGGATATCACGTCTGCGGGCTTGTTGAGAACGAAATACCTATACTTTTGATAGGTGATAACGCTGCCGTTTACTTTCACCGAGTCATCCGGTAGGTTAATCTTCCGCTCCGGGTCGGTTGTCTTCTCATCGTTCACCGTAACAAGCGAAACCCGAAGAAGTTTCTTTGCGTCGGTTCTGCTTTTCGCAGTTCCGGAAAGGACAAGGAACCGGTCGAGCCGCATCGTTTCTTTTTCCATTAAAGCATTCTCCAACCGGGCAGATAACGGTTTTTGAACTGCCCGTTCTTCTTTTTGCCGAACCCGAGCGGATAACGGTCAACACAAATCAGCACATAACCGTCGTCTCCATCCGGGCAGTCGATGGATTCGCATTTGAGGTAGCCCTGAACCCTGCGGTCCGTGACCGGAAGACATACGCAGTTATCGTATGTATCGACGGAAAGAGCCATTGCAAGCGCCTGAGACGGCTCAAAACGTTCTTTGTGCATCTCCCCTAAGAACAATCCGGTCCGCAACACGCGAAGTCCCTGAAGAGACGGTGTGTCCTCAGACACGGCATAATAGCGGTCCTCATTCTTATAGATGCGCTCTTTCGCAATCGGAAGGCTTACATGACTTAGGAATTCGGTCAGTTCCTTCGGAAGAGACGACGGCTTTACATAATTCGAAAACGGCGATACTGCCGCGGTTGCATCGGCATCCTTCTTTCGAAACAAAGAAAGAAAATGCCCTTCGCCCTTCAGTTTATGAGGAAACAGACGGACCGTCTTTTCGATACCGTCTGAAGGCTCCGCCATCCAGTCTTTTCTTCCTTCGGCAAATCCCATCGCTTCATATTCCGTTTTCTTTCCCTCGGGAATCGCGTCAATCAACTCGATATCCGGGAACCGGTTTAAGAAATACGAAACCGTATCCTCATCTTCCATCGGCGAGAACGTGCAGGTCGAATATAAAAGCATTCCGCCGGGACGAAGCATCTTATAAGCGTTTTCAAGAATCTCTTTCTGGAGCTTATTATAGTATTCCGTCCCGTATTGCTCCCAGTTTTTCATGATGGCGGGCTGTTTCCGGAACATTCCTTCTCCGGAACACGGCGCATCCACGAGAATCTTATCAAAGAATTCCGGAAACCGTTCGGCAAGGCGGTCGGACGGTTCGCTCATAACGACGGCATTCACGGCACCGAACAGTTCGATGTTCTTAAGAAGCGCTTTGGCGCGGGAATTGCTGATATCGTTTGATACCAGAAGCCCTTTGCCCTGAAGCTTCGCTGCAAGCTCGGTGCTCTTTCCTCCGGGCGCAGCGCAAAGGTCCAATACCTTATCGCCCGGTTCCACCGGAAGCAGATTTGCGGGCGTCATCGCGCTCGGCTCCTGAAGATAATAAAGCCCTGCATAATAATACGGATGCTTGGACGGAACGTCGGATTCGTTGTAATAGAATCCGTTCGGAATCCACGGCACCGGCTCAAGCGTAAAAGGGGAAACCGAGCGAAACCCGTCGGGCGTCAGCTTAAGCGTGTTTATGCGGACGGCGGACTTCACATTTTCCGTAAGAGAAGCTTCATACGCCGCAAATTCCGCTTCGCCGAGATGCTTTCGCATCCGGTTTTCAAATTCCAAAGGCAGTTTCATGGTTAAA
>JAGAES010000155.1 GCA_017613055.1 Lachnospiraceae bacterium
AAAGATCGATTAAAAAGGTGCGTGAGCAGGATGAGCTTCAGAAGCACAACATGATGGAAATCGTCACGCTCGGAATCCATAAGTCGAAGATTAAGGAAGATACCGACAATGCGTACCTGTCCTGCCTTCTCGGACGGAATAAGATCTCTTTCGATACCGCTCCGGTGAAGGATGTCCTGATTGACGTATGCGGTGTCTTCTCCACGATTACGGTTGTCGTTCCGGAGACCGCGAAGGTCGTATGCGACGTCGAGCTCACGGACGGCAAGCTTTGCGAGGAACTTCCCGCCGATGAGAATCAGGAAGGAACGCCGACGGTTACGATTACCGGCCGGATGATCTGCAGCACGATTAACGTGGAGCGCGAATAGGTCCTTTCACATTTGCCGTGTGAAACAGAAAATCACTTGTTTGAAACCGGCCGGATGTGGTATGATGAAACATAAAGGAAAATGCTCCGGAAGGAGTCGTTTCAGATGCTTGTCACACTGATTGATCTGGCCGTAATTTTGATTATCGGAATTACGGGCGCCGTCTGTTCGGGCGCCCCTTTTGTTGTGCTTTCGGTTACGGGCGTTTTGCTGATTCTTGTAACGGCGGAAAGCCTGCTTCCGGATGAGGAAGAGAGAAAGCGGCAGATTCTGAGGTTTCTTGTCGCAGCCTCGGTGGCTGCAATCGGTGTCGTGAGCAGGCAGTGGTGGTCTTATTTCGCATTTGTCTGTTTGGAGAGTTTCGCGTTCGGTACGGGAATCCTTGCGGCGCCGGTCTGTTATGTGCTTTCGACGATTGTCCGCAAGTACCCGTTAATTCAGGCGCACGACATCGCAGAGATGATTCTGTTCGCGGCGGTGCTTGCCGGAGGAATTGCGGTGCTCAGTTTCGGAAAGCGGTTGATTGAGGAGACGCAGAAACGGAAGGAAAATACGAAGGAACGGCTTAAGAAGGCGAGCTTAAGCGAGATGAACGAACGGCGCATCAATAGGGAACTTGCGAAGCAGAACTACGAAACTGACCGGAACGCAAGGCTTTTAGAGCGCGAGAACATAAGCCGGAACATTCATAACAGCGTCGGGCACTCGATTACCGCGGCAATCATGACGCTCGATGCTGCGGACATGCTCTACGACACGAAACCGGACGAAGCAAGAAAGCGCATGAACGATGCGAACGAACGCATCCGCGGAAGCCTCGATTCCATAAGAAGCGCGGTGCGGGCGCTCGATGCGGAGGGCGGGGAGCTGCCGATTGCAGACCTTCGGCGGTACCTTAAGAATGCCGCCGAGGATTTCACAATGGATACGGAGCGCTCGGTCGATTTCATTGAGGACAGTTACGCCGAAGAAATCAGTCTCCCGAGAGAGCATGTGGAGTTTCTGACCGGCGTTCTGCAGGAGGCACTCACGAACGGCGTAAAGCACGGAGGGGCGTCGCATTTTACGGTGGCACTCACGGCCGATTCCGCTCACGTGAAGCTTACGGTTAAGGATAACGGACGGAGCGGTTTCGGCGAGGAGGTTCCGAAGGAACGGCTCGAAGCGGGCTTCGGGCTCCGGAAGATTTACGACTACGCAAAGCGCTGCGGCGGATCGGCGGTTTTTGAGAACCGGAACGGCTTCCGTACGGAAGTGGAACTGCCGCTTTAAGGAGACGATATGATTCGGGTTTTACTGGTGGACGACGAGACGATGCTTCTCGACAGCCTTGAAGTGATACTAACGTTAAATGACATGCAGGTCGTCGGCAAGGCGCATGACGGCGCGGAGGCGCTTTCGCTCCTTAAAGGAGCGGAGTGCGACATCGCACTTGTCGACCTTAACATGAAGGGCATGGGCGGAATCGAACTGATCGGGCACATGAAGACGCAGTACCCGGCGACAAGAATTCTCGTGCTGACGACATTCTATGACGATGCGAACATCACCGATGCCATAAGCGGCGGCGCGGACGGGTATCTATTAAAGGACAGCGGCAAGGACGCGATCCTCGGCGCGATTAAACAGATTATGGGCGGCGTCAGCGTGCTTGACCCGAAGGTCATGCAGCGGCTCACGGCGCTCGTCGGGAAGAACCAGCAGGCAGCACTGCAGCCGGAGCCCGCATACGGCGAACTCACGGAGCGGGAGCAGGAGATTGCGGGGCTTCTTGTAGAAGGACTTACGAACCGGCAGATTGCGGACCGGCTTTATATTTCGGAAGGCACGGTAAAGAACTACATCTCGGCCATCTACGACAAGACCGGCATTCATGACCGCGTCAAGCTTGTTGTGGCCCTGAAGGGATAGGAGGAGCTATGAGGAATCTGATTGCGGTTGCGAGAGAAACGAAGAAGATTACGAAGGAAGGCCGGTATGAGCTGAACGGGCATACCGTCACATTTCCCGAAGTGGATCTTACGGCGGTGAAGGTGTACACGCCGGAAGCCGGCGCGGCGCTCTGCGGCCGATTCCCGGGAGAACCCGGCAAAACGCCTTTGATTCAGATTACGACCGAGGATTCGTACCGTGCGGCAAGCCGGTTTGAACATCCGCTTGTAATGAACTTCGCGAATGCGCAGCATCCGGGCGGCGGCTTCGAAATCGGCGCCACCGCACAGGAGGAAAGCCTGTGCCGCTGCAGCACGCTGTACGCATCGATCAAAAGCGAGGCGGCGCGCGAGATGTACCGTTACAACAAGACGAATATCTGCGCGACGGAATCCGACTACATGCTGCTTTCGGATCCGGTTTTCGTGTTCCGTGACGAGAAATGCAATTTCCTTGAGAAACCTTTCCGCGTCGGCGTTATTACCGTACCCGCCCCGAACCGTGCCGGACGGGCGATGTTCGCTTCGGCGGATAAGCTTGCGGCAGCGATGACGAAACGGATCCGCATCATGCTTGCGATTGCGAAAGAAAACGGCTTCCGCGACCTTGTGCTCGGAGCCTGGGGCTGCGGCGCGTTCCGGAACGACCCCGTCAAGGTGGCGGGATACTTTAAAACCGTCCTTCTTGACGAAGGTTACGGCGCATATTTCGACACGGTCTGCTTTGCCATCTACGGTAAGGAAGACGGAAAGAACTACATCGCCTTCCGTGAGGCTTTCGGGCAGTAACGGGGAAGAACCCGTTAAGTTTCGAGCGATAATTGCGACAAATGTTAAGGAGCAGGACCATATGGACGAACCGGATCTGAACTGGGAAACCGAGTCGACGGAAACCGTATTCCGGACGCCGGTTTTTGAGATACGTACAAAGAAACAGAAAGCGGCGGCCGGACCGTGCGGCGAGTATTACTCAATCCGCGGGCACCGCTGCGTCTGCATTGTCGCGGAGTATGAAGGCAAGCTGATTCTCGTGCGGCAGTTCCGACACGGAAGCGATGAAATCACGGCCGAACTTCCGGGCGGCATCGTGGATGACGGCGAGACTCCGGAGGAGGCGGCCGCAAGGGAACTCGAAGAGGAAAGCGGATTCCGCGCCGGGACGATTACGCTTCTCGGAAGAATCAACCCGAATCCCGCTTTGTTTGAAAAAGAGAGCGTTTTGAACGTGTGCCTTGCGGAAGATCTTGTTCCGACCGGCGAACTGCATCCGGATGCGGACGAGGTGCTTCACAACTCGTTCGTTCCGGTTGACGAGGTCATCGAGAAGCTCGGCACGGGTGAGTATGACCATATGTTTATGGGGACCGCATTGCTTTTCTATCTGAGGTACAAAAAATGTGGAAAGCTTATCTAGCGGACATCGGACCGCTTTCGGAACCGTCCGTTTATAAAAGGCTTTCCGAGGCGATGACGCCGCAGCGCGCGGCCAAGGTTTCGAAACTCAAAAGCCGCCGGGACCGTTTCCTTGCGGTCGGAGCGGATGCGCTTCTTTCGACGGCGCTTACGAGGTACCTTTCGGGGAAGCTGTTTGAGAAGAACGAAGGGCGCGTGACGGCGGTTGATCTGTCGGCGATTGAGACGGTCACATTTGCCGCGAAGGAATACCGTAAGACCGCCCGGAAGAAGGGCGGGAAGCCGTTTCTTAAGGCGTTTCCGGACTTTCACTACAACCTCTCTCACTCGGGGACGAAAGTGCTTCTTGCCGTGTCGGACCGCGAGATCGGCTGCGACATCCAGAAGGTGTCCGGACACCATGAGAGAGTAATGAAACGGTTCTTCACGGAGCCGGAGCAGGCTTATGTCACGGGTGTAACGGAGGACGGACGGGCGGAGCGTTTCACCGAAATCTGGGCGCGGAAGGAGAGCTTCGTAAAAGCAACCGGGCGCGGACTTGCCGAAGATTTCCGGTCGTTCACGGTGAGTGATGCGGACGGGATACCGATGCTTAGTAAGAGCCCGGAGAGCGCGGAATGGGAGCTTGTCGCCGGAGAATTTCCGGAAGGCTACCGCGGATGCATATGCGTAAAGAAAGAGAGGAGCAGGGAGCACGTGAAGAAGAAAGAGAATACGGATTTTAAGAAGATGAAGGCGTACGTCGACAGCCTTGCGAAGACGTACGGACTCCCGACGGCCGATGTCATGATCATGAAAAATCATCAGGTACTGTTCCGGCATATGTTCGGAAGCGAGGACCTTGAAGGCAAGACGCCGGTTTCGGGACTCAGCCGTTATCTCGTCTTTTCCATGACGAAGATTCAGACGATGACGGCGGTGATGCAGCTCGTCGAGCAGGGCAAGCTGTCACTTCAGGATGAGGTCTCAAAATACCTGCCGGCATACGGCAAATTGTATGTTGCGGAGGAGAAGGAAGGCACCATCCGAATCGTTCCTGCGAAGCGTCCCATGCTCGTGTGGCATTTGCTGTCGATGCAGTCCGGACTCGATTACGACCTGAACCGACCGGGCATTCTTCTTGCAAGAAAGAAGTACGGCGAAAAGGCAACGACGCGGCAGATTGTGGACTCATTCCCGGAGACGCCGCTTTGCTTCCATCCGGGCGACCGGTTCCTGTACAGTTTAAGTCACGACGTGGCGGCGGCCATCGTCGAGGTTGTGTCCGGGATGAAATTCTCCGATTATCTCAGAAAGAACATCTGGAATCCGCTCGGGATGAAGCACACGGGCTTCTTCAAGCGGCATGATGCGCGGAAGAATCTCGTGCAGCAGTACGTCTACGAGAATGAGAAGATTGTTCCGATGGAGAACGACTGCAGCTACCGGCTTTCGGACGCCTATGAGAGCGGCGGCGCAGGGCTTTCTAGCACAACCGAGGATTATGCGGTCCTTGCGGACGCGCTTGCCTGCGGCGGCACGGCGGCCAACGGGAAGCAGATTTTGAAGCCCGAGACCATCGAAATCATCAAGACCGACCTTCTTACCGACCAGGGTCGGAAGGACATGCATGATAATATGGGACGGTTTGAGTACGGCTACGGCTGCGGCATGCAGGTGCTTTTAAATCCGGAACTCGTCGGAACGCCGGCGCCCGCGGGCGTATTCGGCTGGGACGGCGCAGCGGGAAGCTGCTGCATTATGGACCGTAGCACCGGGCTGTCGCTTGTCTTTATGATGCACGTTCGGAACTTCGGACCGGCCTACGGCGAGATTCACCCGAAGCTTCGGGATTTACTTTTTGAATAATGAATTACAGGAGGGATAAAATGAGAAAGATTCTTGGCATTTTCCTGGTTGCCGCGATGCTTCTCGGGATGACGGCATGCGGTAAGGAGGAATCCCGGAAGGGAGCGAAAAGAAATACGGGCGACGGGACGAAACCGGCGGAGCATGAGATTAAGCAGGTGGATCCGTTTGAGTTCTATAAGCTGTTTCACGGGTTCTGGTCGGAAGTCGGAGGCGACGATTTTATAAATGTTAATGCCTATCCGGAAGGCCGGGGCTATTCGTTCGAATACGGAAACTGCGGCGGAGAGTGGGACGGATACGACGAAATTCTTTCCGTTGAGCTGGATTCGAAAGCCGGCACGTACCGGGTTCACTTGATCGGTTGGACGAATCTGTACGATTGCGATGAAGGAGAACCGGAATCATATGAATATGATATCCTGTGGCTTCCGGGCAATGACACGGCACTTCTTACGATGGAGGACGGACGGACCGTAACCTATCAGTGGGGTTTTCCGGAGGACAACTATTACAAAATGTATAATGAACCGTTCGTAATAGAAGCTTCTCAACTTGCCGAAAGGGATGCGCTTGTATACCTGAGCAGAATGAGTTTAAGCGAACTTCGGGAGATATGGGCGGAGTATCTTGAGGAGAGCGAATCCGGGGAAACCCATCAGGTCTATTCCGTTCCGTATAATTCCGACCTCCGCGTAATTGTCGACGGAACCGAAGACGGTGAGATTACATCCGTGAAGGTCCGGTAATATCCGGAAATAAAAGAAGGACTGCCGCACCGTACGGTGTGACAGTCCTTTTTGAATTCAGGAGTTGTCCGGATCAGGTACCTGCAAGCATCTTCTTGAGTGCTGCCACGTCCGGAGATACCTTGTAGGCTTCTTCCTTCGTAAC
>JAGAES010000156.1 GCA_017613055.1 Lachnospiraceae bacterium
GCAGGACGGCTACCGTGCGGAGGATATAACGCTGATTGATACAGGCGTGCTGAAGGCACACCGTCTGAATCTGTACGCGTCGAAGAAGACCGGACGCCCGATGCTTCCGAATACGAGCTTCGACGTTGTCGTGGAGCCCGGTGACAAGAGCCTTGAGGAGCTTATCGCTTCCGTTGAAAAGGGACTTCTGATGGGCGATTTCTCGGGCGGATATCCGGGCACGAACGGCGAGTTCTCAGGCGTTGCCAAGAATAGCTTTCTGATTGAAAACGGCAAGATCCGCTGCGCCGTCATGGAGACGATGGTGAACGGCAATCTCGGCGAGATTTTCAAAAACATCCGCGGCATTTCGAAGGAACAGCTGTGCGACGGTTCGATGGTAATGCCTTACATCGCATTTGACGGGATTATTATCTCCGGCAAATGACACGGCTTCCGAACAATCGCCGAAATGATGTCGCATGTTTTGTCATAACCTGTTTCCGAAAAACGGAATAAAATTTCGCTTTGCGATTTTCCTGTCGTGTGGTAGAATACAAGCAAAGAGGAGCCGGAATGGTCCGGCAGAGTTTATTTCGGAACGGTGCAGAATATGAAAAAGCAGGAAATAACGCGGCGCGGCGGTATATCCGGCAGAACCGCACACAAGAATAACATGAGACACAAGACAGGATATCCGATAGTATCGGTATGCCTGTGCTTGTGTCTTGTTCTTTTTTTCGGAGTTTTTCAAAAAATCGGAGGAACCGCTTTCGCGGAGGATTCTGAGAAGGAGGAATCCTCGCTCGCTTCGATGGATCCGACGAGACCGGGTTCCGGGTATTCGGCGGTGCTTTACAACAACCGGAACGGGCTTCCGACCTCGGAGGCCAACGCGATTGTGCAGACCGAGGAAGGCTTCATCTGGATCGGAAGCTACAGCGGACTGATCCGGTATGACGGCAACACTTTTGAACGTATGGATTCCACGACCGGTATCGCAAGCGTCGTGAGCCTTTTCGTGGACAGCAAAAACCGCCTCTGGGTCGGCACGAACGATGCCGGCGTGGCGGTAATTGACAAGGGAACGACGAAGATGTTCCGGATTGAAGACGGGCTGAAGTCGCTTTCGGTGCGGTCCATCACGGAAGACGCCAACGGAAACATCTATGTCGGAACGACAAGAGGTGTCGCGGAGATCAACGAGGCAATGAATGTCCGGACCATTGATCAGGTATTAATCCGCGACGAATACATCCGTCAGCTGGTATCGGATGAGTACGGACATATCTACGGACTCACGCAGGAAGGCGCCCTGTTCACCATTGAGAACGGTGTTCTCGGAAACTATTACGACCTTCCGGGAGAAGGAATCAAGGGAATTGTTTCCATCTTCCCGGATCCGTACAATTTCGGATACCTGTATCTCGGTTCGAATGGCTCAAAAGTGTATCATGTGGACATGATGACGGTTGTGCAGCGGGTTTACCGAGAGGTTAACGTGGCTCCGCTTTCGTGCATTAATGCCGTCGTGCGTATTGAAAGTACTTTGTGGTTCTGCGCAAATAACGGAATCGGCATTATGGAGAACGAGAAGCTCCGAGTTCTGGACACGGTTCCGATGACTAAATCTGTTGACCATATGATGGGAGACTACCAGAATAACCTCTGGTTTACCTCCTCAAGACAGGGCGTTATGAAGATTACGCAGAACCGTTTCGCCGATACGTTTGAATGGTATGATCTGCCGGCGACGGTTGTCAATACGACCTGCTCTTATAACGACTGGAAACTGTTCGGAACCGATGACGGGCTGATTGTGGTTTCCGATACCGCGAAGGTCGAACGGTGGGGATTTCAAAACATTGTCACATCGGAAGGAGAGCCGATTGCTGTTGAGGAAAAGGATCTTCTGAAGCTCCTTTCCGGAGTCCGTATCCGTTCCATCATCCGCGACAGCAAAAACCGTATCTGGTTTTCCACATATAACATGAGCAAACTCGGACTGGTTTGCTACGACATGGGAACCGTCATCTGTTACCGGTCTTCGGAAGGCATGCCGTCCGACCGGATTCGTACCGTTGTGGAATGCAAGGACGGAACCATCTGGGCCGCCTGTACCGGCGGTATTGCGGTAATCCGGGACGGGAAAATCATCAAAGAAGAGCAGATTGATGAAAAGAACGGCCTTCATAATACCGAAATCCTGACCGTCGTGCAGGCGTCGAACGGGGACTGCATCATCGGTACGGACGGCGGCGGAATCTATATTATCGGTGATTCCGGTGCGCATTGTATTGACACGACTTCGGGGCTCAGCTCGGACGTTGTCATGCGGATTAAGAGGGATCCTTATCGGGAGATATACTGGATTGTCACCAGCAACGCCATTGCGTATATGGACGGAAATTATAAGGTATCCGTCATTAAGAGTTTCCCGTATTCGAACAACTTTGACCTTTACGAGAACAGTAAGGGCGAGATGTGGATTCTAAGCAGTAACGGCGTCTATGTCATACCTGCCGAGGAACTGCTTCGGAACGAGAAGATTGAACCGCATTTCTATAACTGGGACAACGGTCTGCCTTATGTATCGACTTCCAACTCCTACAGCGAACTGCAGCCGGACGGAACGCTCTACATTGCCGGCAGTGAAGGCGTGACGATGGTGAACATCGAGGAAGAGTTTGAGAACGTCACGGATTTGAAGATGGCCGTGCCATTTGTCCTCGCAGACGGCGAAGCCGTATACCCGGATGAAAAAGGGGAGTTCCGCATCAAAGCCGATGTAAAGACGGTGTCCATCTGCGCATATGTTTATACCTATTCGCTTTCCAATCCGCAGGTGACTTACTGGCTCGAGGGATTCGACCACAGAAAGACGACCGTCAGCCGTTCGGAGCTTGCGCCGATTCCGTACACCAACCTGCATGGGAAAACCTATTATTTCCAGCTTGAAATCCGTGACCCGAACGGTACGGGCGTCAAGACGCTTACCGTGCGGTTCGTAAAGAACAAGATGTTCTACGAATACTGGTGGTTCAAGGCATTGCTTGCCGCGCTCGGAGTCATTCTGATTGCCTGGATAGTATTCCTTTTCGTAAGACGCCGTATCCGCCAGTTGGAAGCAAAAGAGCAGGAACAGAAAACCTTCATCAACGAGATGATTGAAGCATTCGCTAAGACAATCGATATGAAGGACAGCTATACAAGAGGTCATTCCTTCCGCGTGGCGATGTACACACAGAGGCTCGCGGAGGAACTCGGGTGCAGCGAAGAAGAAATCGAAAAATACCACAACATCGCGCTGCTGCATGACATCGGAAAGATCGGCGTTGAGGATAAGGTGCTGAAGAAGGAAGGCAAGCTCGAGGATGACGAGTTCATGCAGATCAAGTCGCATGCGTCGCTCGGCTACGACGTTCTGAAGACGATTTCCATCATGCCCGAGCTCGCCATCGGAGCCGGAGCGCATCATGAGCGCCCGGACGGCCGAGGCTATCCGAACGGGCTTAAGGACGAAGAGATTCCGTTCGTTGCACAGATTATCGCGGTTGCGGATACGTTCGACGCAATGTATTCCGACCGTCCTTACCGGAAGCGCATGAATTTCGATAAAGCCGTATCGATTATCAAATCGGTAGCCGGAACGCAGCTTTCGGAGAAGGTCGTGGAGGCATTCCTTCGTCTTGTTGAAAAGGGCGAATTCCGCGCGAAGAACGATACCGGCGGCGGTTCCACCGAGGATATCGACAATATCCATAAGCGTGAAGCCGAGGAGGCCGCGCAGGCGGAGAAGAAATCAGAATAACATGAGGGGAGAAAACTTCATATGAAGACGGGACTTGTGATGGAAGGCGGCGGTATGCGCGGCCTGTTTACAACGGGAATTTTGGATGTATGGATGGAACGGGGGCTCCGCTTTGACGGAGCCGCCGGCGTCTCTGCAGGCGCGGCGTTCGGATGCAACTTTAAATCCGGACAGATCGGCCGCGGCATCCGTTATAATGTACGATATGCGGGCGACTGGCGGTATAAAAGCTACCGGTCGCTTTTCGTGACCGGAGATATCTTCGGCGCGGAGTTTTGCTACCATACGCTGCC
>JAGAES010000157.1 GCA_017613055.1 Lachnospiraceae bacterium
CATCGAGAATCTCTTCCTTCGCCTCTTCGGGCTTATCCTCTTCCTGCCCTTCTTTCGTTTCCCTGCCTTCGGGACTTTCCTTCTCGTCCTTTATCGCGGGTTTCTGTTCTTCCTAGTCCTCGGCATTCCCGTAAAGAATGAGATAACCGGGATCCTCTAAAACCTTCAGGTTCGCAAAAAAGCTCTCGGTCGACACCCCAAGCGTAATCGCAAGCTTCCGGTATACGGCAGGCGGATAGAATATTGCAAGGAAACGGCGCACAATCCGGTCGTAGACGCCTCTTGCGACATTGCTTAACGAACCGAGTGCGTCAAGCCCCTGCCCGGTCGGAATGATTGCGTAGTGGTCGGTAATCTTCTTGTCGTCGGTGTATTTCGTATTGGCAATCTTTGCATACAGCCCGAAGCCCTGAACATCCTTCACGAACTGCAGATATTCGGGAATCTTCGCAAGACCGCCCAGATTCTTCGTGATTTCCTTCGCTACCGCGGTCGACAGCACACGCGCGTCGGTACGCGGATAGGTAACCAGTTTCTTCTCGTAAAGCTCCTGCACGATTGAAAGTGTCTGGTCCGGGCTGATCTTAAACCGTCTCGAGCACTCGTTCTGAAGTTCCGCCAGGTTGAACAGAAGCGGCGGATTCTTCTTCTCGGTTTTCTTCTCAATCGAAGCAACCGTTGCCTCGCTGCCTGCCTCGTTCATATAGGCGATGCACGCCTCGGCATCTTCGCGTTTTTTGAATCCGTTTTCTTTGTAGAGAAGCGGTGATTCGAAATACTTTGAGCCCTCTGCGGCTCTCCATTCGCCGTCAATCTGCCCGCCCGACAGGTCGAACGCCCCGACAATCCGGTAGAACGGCGTCTTGACGAAGCTGCGGATCTCCCGCTCTCTGCGGACGACCATGCCAAGCACGCATGTCATCACGCGGCCGACCGAGATTGCAGCACGCTTCTGCGCGCGGAGATAATCCTGCACGGTGTTTCCGTACTTCAAAGTCAGCACCCGTGAGAAATTTATTCCCATCAGGTAGTCTTCCTTTGCCCGAAGATATGCGGCATCCGACAGGTTGTCATACGCGGAAAGCGGTTTCGCCTCGCGGATTCCGCGGAGCACTTCCTCTTCGGTCTGCGAATCAATCCAGACACGGCGCCGGTCCTTATCCGCAGGAACGCCCGCCATCCGGTCCACAAGCCGGTAGATATACTCTCCTTCGCGCCCCGAGTCGGTGCAGACGTAGATGCGTTCGGTGTCCTTTCTCGTCAGGATATTCTTGACGATGCCGAACTGCTTTTTCACATTTTCAATCACTTCGTACTTGTATTCCTTCGGAAGGAACGGAAGCGTCTCCAGTTTCCAGCTCTTAAGCGCCGCATCGTAGGCTTCCGGATAACTCATCGTAATCAGATGCCCCACGCACCAGGTAACGATGCTCGATTCGCTTTCCATAAAGCCGTCGCCGTTTTTGAAGTCTTCCTTCAAAGCCTTCGCGAATTCACGCGCCACGCTCGGCTTCTCGGCAATGTAAACATACTTCCCCATGTAATTCTCTTATCCCGCACCAAGGCGGAATACCTTTCTCCTCTTATGAAAACGCAGGGGTATCTCGCGATACCCCTGCCGTGGTTTCAATTAATCCTCATAAAGCGGATACTTGTCCGTGAGCCCTTTAACGAGCGCCGCAGCCTTCGCCTTGTCCTCATCGGTATTCTTGATTGCAAGGCTGATGGCCTCCGCAATAACATCCATATCGGCTTCGTTCATGCCGCGGCTCGTAACCGCTGCCGTGCCGAGACGTACACCGCTTGTCACGAACGGCTTCTCGGGGTCGTTCGGAATTGTATTCTTGTTGCAAGTGATATGCACGGAATCGAGAAGCTTCTCGGCGTCCTTTCCGGTAATACCCTTCGAACGAAGGTCGACAAGCATCAGATGGTTGTCGGTTCCGCCCGATACGATATCAAAGCCGCGCTTCTGAAGGCCCTTGCAGAGTGCCTGCGCGTTCTTAATAATATTGCCTGCGTATTCCTTGAAGGACGGCTCCAAAGCTTCCTTGAAGCATACCGCCTTCGCGGCGATGACATGCATCAGCGGACCTCCCTGGATGCCCGGGAATACGGCTTTGTTAAACTTATGTTCATCGGCAAATGCCTGGCTCGAAAGGATCATGCCGCCTCTCGGTCCGCGCAGCGTCTTGTGCGTCGTCGTAGTCGTCACGTGCGCATACGGAATCGGACTCTCATGAAAACCACCCGCAACGAGACCTGCGATATGGGCCATGTCTACCATCAGGTAAGCACCGACCGCATCGGCAATCTCACGGAAACGCTTGAAGTCAATGGCTCTCGCATAAGCGCTTGCACCGGCAACAATCAGCTTCGGCTTGCACTCCTTTGCGATGCGCTCCACTTCGTCATAATCGATGAAACCGTTATCATTTACCCCGTAAGGAACGATGTTGAAATAAGTACCGGAAAAGTTCACCGGGCTTCCGTGCGTCAGGTGACCGCCGTGCGCCAGATTCATGCCCATCATCGTGTCGCCGGGCTTCAAAAGCGCGAACTGAACGGCCATGTTGGCCTGTGCGCCGGAATGGGGCTGTACGTTTACGTACTCGCATCCGAACAGTTTCTTTGCTCTTTCAATCGCGAGGTTCTCGGCAATATCCACGAATTCGCATCCGCCGTAATAGCGATGTGCCGGATAACCTTCCGCGTACTTGTTCGTAAGAACGCTGCCCATAGCCGCCATAACAGCCTTGCTTACCAGGTTCTCGGAAGCAATCAGCTCAATATTGTCTCTCTGTCTGCCAAGCTCAAGCGTAATGCCTTCCGCAAGCTCGGGATCCACTCTCTTAACATCGTCAAATGAGTACATAGAAAACCTCTCTTCGATTGAATTTCCGTTTTTCTTCGCCGGATTCTGCGCATGGATTGTATGCTCAAAAGACCCAATGCGCACCGCTATCATATTAGCACAGCCGAGCGCAAAATGGAACACCTAATATTTTTTTTATGATATTGCACAATTCCGTCCGAATTGGTACAATTATTTTATAAATAA
>JAGAES010000158.1 GCA_017613055.1 Lachnospiraceae bacterium
GGATGGCACAAGAATCCGTAAGATGACGACCATCGAAGCGGATTTCACGAGTCCTTTCCAGGGAAAGACGATTAATTTCTCGTCGATTACGAGAGAATTCAAGGATGGTCTTGCGATTCCTTCGACGTCCGACCAGGCATTCTGGGAGAGCACGATTAAGGAGACCGAACTTTACGAAGACGTTATCTATATCAAGCTGCATTATGTCTTCAAACTGATGCTTGAAAACGACGAAATTGAGGTCGGCGATCTCGATATCTGGATGAAAAAAGCCGGAACCTGATAAGCGTTTGATTTCTGCTTGACTTTTACATTGTTTTAGTGTATACAATCTGTGTGGACCGATGATTCGGCCGGAAAGAGGAGCAGAAATGGACGAGCCTGTTTTTTCCAAGGAAAGCACAGATAAATACTCCCTGCGCGGTATGGTTTTCACCAGACTCCGTGAGGACATTCTGTCCGGCAAATACGAAGCCGGAGAGGAATTGAAGGAGATTGCCATCGGTGACGAACTCGGCGTAAGCCGAACCCCGGTGCGTGAGGCGCTTCGTCAGCTGGAGCTCGAAGGTCTTGTGAAGATTATTCCGAACAAGGGCGCTTACGTGTCCGGCATCTCCAACAAAGATATTCATGACATTTACATGATCCGTTCCTATCTGGAAGGTTTGTGCGCACGATGGGCCTGCGAGAATATCACGCAGGAGCAGATTGACGAGATTGAAGAGGTGATCTACCTTTCCGATTTCCATGTCAAGAAGAAGCACTATGACCAGATTGTCGAACTGGATTCCAAGTTCCATGAGCTGATGTATGAGGCAAGCGGCAGCAAGATCTTAAGCCACCTGCTGAAGGATTATCACCAGTACGTTCACAGCCTCAGAAAGATTACGCTTTCTGACCCGGAGCGTGCCGCTCACTCGAACGCGGAGCACCTCGCGATTCTCGAAGCAATCCGGCTTCGGGATAAAGAAAAAGCCGAGAAGCTCGCGCACGAGCACATCATCCAGACCATCAGCAACATCAACAACCACAACCTGGCACAGGATAAAAAAGACTGAAGAAAGTTTACGGGCTGTCGCACCAAGCGTCAGCCTTTTTGTTTTGCTAAGGCTTGGTTGACAGGCATACCCCCGTTATAACTGCGTTGCAACGCCTCGCCAAACTTCCTCTAAGAGCGGCAGGAAAGCCGCTCGGTGGCGTCCTCGCGCCTTGCCGCTCTAGGAGGTGATTTCGGCTCGGCTAAAGGCGCAACTGAAATGCAGTTCTAACGGGGGTATGCCTGTACCAAGCCCGTTACATAATAATAGGGCTGCCGCTTGGTGCGACAGCCCTGTAGAATAGGTGTTGTTAGTTCAGTTCTTCCCATTCGGTCATGGCGGCGAGGAGGTTTTCCTCAACTTTTCCTTTCTCTTCGGAAAGACGGTTCAGTTCGTAAGAATTGGTGCAGTTTTCGGGAAGCAGCATAGCCTCATCGATTTCGGCGAGCTTGGTTTCGTAGGATTCAATCTGCTCTTCGAGCTTGGCGATGCGGTTGCGGAGTTTGCGTTCCCCGGCTTCCTTGGCTTTCTGGTCTTTCCAGTTCTGCTTGGAAGCGGTCTCCATGGTGTCCTTCGAAGAATCGGCGGAGACGGAGGTGAAGCCTGCGATGGCCTCTTTCCGTTCCTTCTGTGCGAGGTAATCCGTATAGTTGCCTTCGTAGGAGAGGATTGTTTCGTGCGTCAGGTCGAGGATGCGGGTTGCGGTCTTGTCGACAAAATACCGGTCGTGGGAAACATAGAAGACTGTTCCTTCGTAGCTTCGAAGCGCTTCCTCGAGGATTTCCTTGCTCGTGATATCTAAGTGGTTGGTCGGCTCGTCAAGAAGCAGGAAGTTAGCTTCCGAGAGCATCAGTTTTACCAGAGACAGGCGTCCGCGCTCACCGCCTGAAAGGGCGGAGATTGGTTTGAAGACGTCTTCGCCGGTGAAGAGGAACAGTGCAAGCGTGTTACGAATCTCGGTATTGTTCATACCCGGATGATCATCGCTGATTTCCCCGAATACGGTATTGTTTTCGTTGAAGTTCTGCTGTTCCTGATCGTAGTAACCAATTGTAACTTTCGCGCCTTCGCGGATGGTTCCCGCGTCCTGAGGCAGGAGACCGCGGATAATCTTGAGCATCGTCGTCTTGCCGGTCCCGTTTTCCCCGAGAAGAGCAACGCGCTCGCCTTTTTTGATCAGAAAACTGATATCGTGAAAGAGCGGTTTTCCGGGGAAAGATTTCGAAAGACCGGTCACGGCCAGCACGTCCTTGCCGCTTTCAATATGCGGCACGAGACGGATCCGCATGCCCTGTTCTTCGGAAAGAGGCTTTTCGACGCGTTCCATCTTCTCGAGCATCTTCTCGCGGCTTTCGGCACGTTTGATTGCTTTCTCGCGGCCGAAGGAACGAAGTTTGGCAATGACCTCTTCCTGATGCCTGATCTCACGCTGCTGGTTTACGTAGCGGCGGCGTTCCGCCTCGCGGACCTGCGCCTTCTTTTCATAGAACTCATCATAATTTCCGAGATAAGTCATGGAACGGTTGTGCTCGATTTCCACGACGCGGTTCACAATGCGGTTTAAGAAATAACGGTCATGGGAGACCACGAGAACGGCGCCTTTATACTGTGCGAGATAGCCTTCCAGCCATGCGATGCTTTGCATATCAAGGTGGTTCGTCGGCTCGTCGAGAATCAGCAGTTTCGGCGAAGACAGAAGAATTCTTGCAAGCGCGACGCGTGTCTTCTGACCGCCTGACAGCTGTGAAACGGGCTTATCGAATTCCTCTTCGGAGAACCCGAGACCTTTGATGATTCCGGTCACTTCCGAGCGGAGCGCATAGCCGTTTTCCTGCTCAAACTTATGATTCAGGCGTTCGTATTCCTTGTAGGCTTCCGTAAGCGTGTCGCCGGACAGATGCTTCATCTCCGCCTCAACCTCGCGAAGCCTTGCTTCGACCTCGAGGATATCCTTCTTAACATCGATTACGGTATCGTAAATCCCGCGGTCGCCTTCCATATCCTGATGCTGGGAGAGGTAACCGATGGTAAGGCCTTTTTCCATGATTACATCGCCCGAATCCGGTGCGAGTTCTCCGAGCACAATACGAAGAAGGGTCGTCTTACCCGCGCCGTTCCGCCCGATGAGAGCCACTTTGTCGTGCTCGTTCATCTGAAACGAAACGCCGTCGAGAACGACTTCCTCACCGAACGCTTTGCTTATGTTGTTCACACTGAGTATCATAAATCCGTACCTGTCCGTATTGTGCCAAAATGCCTTCCCTATTCTAACGGATTCTTCCGGAAAATGCAACTATGCTTGACGCGTGTATCGGAACTCCTTATAATACAAGATATAGTAATTTGCTATTTGGGGTTATTGATCCGGCACCGGATACGGTCATCCGCGTGTTCATGGCCTGGTACGGTACCAAGAAGCCCGTGAAGATCACGGAGCAGGAACTGAGCGCGCCGGAGCGCGTGGGATTTACCGTTGTGGAATGGGGCGGAAGCGAGAGCCGTTAAGAAGAGAATATAAGGGGAGGTGTCTATGGGAGAACGGTTCGGAAACCGTGTTGTAACGGCGGAACAGATGAAGAAAATCGAAGGCACTGCAATCGAGAAAATGGGAATCCCGTCGCTTCTTCTGATGGAGCATGCGGCGAGTGCGGTTGCCGAACAATTAAAGGATTTTCGGAAGGTGCTGATTCTTGTCGGAAACGGCAAGAACGGCGGGGATGCCGTGGCAGTCGGAAGGCTGCTGCTTCGAAAAGGCATCCGCTGTGATTTTCAGACCTTCTATGAGCATACCGAATGTCCGGAACTTCTCAAACAGTGGGAGATTCTGAACGCCTTCGACGATGCATTTGACACTTATGAGACCGGCAACGCGCCGGATTATACGGCTTATGACGCAATCGTTGACGGTGTGTTCGGTATCGGACTGAACCGCGCCGTGAACACCGAAACAGTCCGGATATTCAATCAGATCAACGGCCTGTTCCGGCGCCCGAAAGTGATTGCAATTGATATTCCTTCAGGCATCGACGCAACCTGTGGAAAGGTGTGCGGCGGAGCTTTGAAAGCGGACGTTACCGTCACATTTGCCTATCCGAAGACCGGACTTTTGTTATACCCCGGAAGAAAGTATGCGGGGAAACTGATCGTTTCCGACATCGGACTTCCGGAAGGAACGGAGAGGCCGGAATATGTTACATTTGACGCGGTAACCGAACTCGGACTTCCGGAGAGAAGGCCGGACGGTAACAAGGGCGATTTCGGAAAGATTTCGCTTGTCGCAGGGTGCGACGATATGCCCGGTGCTGCATGCTTCTGTGCTCGGGCGATGTACCGGAGCGGCGCGGGGCTTGTGCGCGTCATCGGAACGGAGCAGAGCCTTTCGGTTTTGCATAATGCGTGCCCGGAGGCGGTTTCGCAGACAAGAGAGAAAGCATTTGCGGCAGGGAACCCGTATGCGGGCTTTGACAATGTAATCGTCATCGGTCCGGGGCTCGGAACCGACAGCGACGCGGAACGGCTTTTGGACCTTGCGATTCAATACGGCAAGCGGCTCGTACTTGACGCCGACGCGCTCAACATACTGGCAACAAGACTCGATAAGATGAGCCTTGACCCGGAGCACAGGCTGAACCTTTTAAACGACTGGCTTCCGGACGATACGATCGTGACGCCGCATCCCGGCGAGATGAGCCGCCTTCTGAATGTGCCGGTCTCGGAACTGAAGGAGGACCCGCTTGTATTCGCGAAGATGATCCGCAGATACTGCGAATTCGTGTGGGTTTGGAAGGACGCGTGCTCAATGGTAATCAGCCGGAACGGCTTTTACATGAACCAGAGCGGCAACGAGGCGATGGCGACCGCCGGCAGCGGGGACGTACTTGCCGGAGTCTGCGGAGCCATGGCGGCCAACGACATGCCGATGGAGAAGGCTGCGAGCGCCGCGGTATACCTTCACGGACTTGCCGGCGACGCATGCAAGAAAGAACTCGGCAGCTACGGCACGATGGCCGGCGATATCGCGAATGCGGTGGCTGAGGTATTACATTTTTAGGAGAAACGAATGGAAGAGAACCGAAGTCTTTTGGTGAGGCTCAGAGACTTAATTCACAAAAAGAAAAGCGACGAAGACACCGACGAAGAAATCATCTCGATGGTGAACGATTATAAGGACCAGGGCGCGCTCGAAGAGGGCGAGGCCGAGATGATCACGAACATCATGGAATTTTCCGATACGCAGGTAAAGGACATCATGACGCATCGGAGCAAGATGGACGCGATTTCGAAGGACACTTCGATGGAGAAAGCGCTCCATCACATGCTGCATTGCAATTATACGCGCTATCCGCTGTATGACACGACCGACGACAACATCATCGGCATCCTCTACTTAAAGGACGTCATGCTTGCGTACCTCGAAGGCGACCGCGAAACGCCGCTTTCCGAAATCGCGCGAGAGCCGTTCTGCGTGCCGGAGACGCTCCCGATCGACAGCCTTTTCGATGAGATGCAGCGAAAGAAGATTCATATGGCGGTCGTCATCGACGAGTACGGCCAGACGTCCGGAATCGTCTGCATGGAAGACATCTTAGAGGAAATCGTCGGCGACATCCAGGACGAGTACGACAAGGAAGAAGTCGTCGCGAAGAAGAAGGGTGACGCGCTGTTCGTTAAGGGCAGCATGCCTCTTGAGGAACTTTCCGAGAAGCTTCCGTCTCTCGAAATCGCGCCAAATGACATGGACAATTTCGAGACCCTGAACGGCCTTCTGATCTCGCTTCTCGACCATATTCCGGCGGACGGAGAGAAGGCGGTAATTCCCTATGGCGGCTATGTGTTTGATATTCTTTCGTGCCGCCACAAGATGGTTTATCAGGTGAAGATCACGCCGCTTAAGAAGGAAACGAAGAACGAATGAGAATCAGCATACTTTGCGTCGGAAAGATTAAGGAAAGCTACTTCCGCGACGGAATCGCCGAGTATATGAAACGGCTGTCCCGCTATGCGACGACGGAAATCATCGAAGTGCAGGACGAGAAAACGCCGGACGGCGCCTCGGCGGCCGAAGAACAGCAGATTCTTATGACGGAAGGCGAGCGGCTTAACAGGCATCTTTCCGATGACGCCTATAAGATTGCGTTGTGCATCGACGGAAAGAAGATGGATTCCGTCACATTTTCCGCGAAAATCGAACAGATCAAGACGTCCGGCTACAGCCACATCCAGTTTCTGATCGGCGGCTCGCTCGGGCTTTCGGAAGCCGTCGTTAGGCGTGCGGACATGCGGCTTTCTTTCTCGGATATGACGTTTCCGCACCAGCTGATGCGGGTGGTGCTGTTAGAACAGATCTACCGCGCGTTCCGCATCGCAAACCATGAACCATACCATAAGTGAGGAAGACTATGTTTCGTCCCTGTATCGATATTCATAACGGCCGCGTGAAGCAGATTGTCGGCGGGTCCTTACGAGACGCCGGCGACCGGGCGGAGGAAAACTTCGTTTCGGAGTATGCCGCAGCGGATTATGCCGGCAAATACAAAAGAGACGGCCTGAAGGGCGGCCACATCATTCTTCTGAACGGGAAGGACAGCCCTTATTACGAGGCTTCGAAGAAGGAAGCGCTCGCGGCGCTTAAGGCGTATCCGGGCGGGCTTCAGATCGGCGGCGGAATCACGCCCGGGAATGCGCAGGAGTTTCTTGACGCCGGCGCGTCGCACGTGATTGTGACCTCGTATCTGTTTCCGGACGGGGAACTTTCGATGGAGCGGCTTCAGAAGATGTGCGACACGGTCGGAAGAGAACATCTTGTGATTGATTTAAGCTGTAAGCTTGTGAACGGCAGCTATACGGTCGTTTCGAACCGGTGGCAGTATGTCACGAAGATGAAACTGAACCGGACGCTTCTAAACGCGCTTACGCCGTATTGCGATGAGTTCTTGATTCACGGTGTCGACGTGGAAGGAAAGAAGAAGGGACCGGCGAGAGGGCTTCTTCGAATCCTGTCCGGCTACCGCAGGGAGAATACCATCACCTATGCGGGCGGAATCCATACGATTTCGGATATCCGGCTGATTGAAGAAATATCGGACGGGAGGCTCGGTTATACGGTCGGAAGCGCGCTGTCGCTGTTCGGCGGAGAGATTCCTTACGAGGCGTTATTGCCGAAGAAAAAACAGAACAGAAGATAAAAAAAGCGGGCACGACTTTCGGTCGTGCCCGTATTCTTTCGGTTTTCTAGTGAGAGGGCATCTGCGTCTGCTCGTATTTCGAAAGCAGATCGTCGATGTCGCTTGAGCCCTTGATGACGTTATCGAGATTCAGACGGTACTTCTTGCCTTTCTGCTCCATGAAGCGGTAAGCAATCATAAACGTGGACTCATCGAACTGCGTATAGTACCGGTTGTTGATTTCCCAGATGGCTTCCGAAACGGTGATGTCCGGCTTCGAGAGCACATCGGAGAAGACCTGGTCGAATGCGTTGTAGGCAATCTGTTCCTGCATCGCAAAATCGCTCGAAACCTGCTGCATCGGAAAAGCAAACAGATACGCCTTCAGCCACGGGTTGCTCGTTGCGAACCAGGAATAGATGGTTTCGTACTTCTGGTTCATGTAGCAGATCTCACGGCTCCATGCGGTGCTCATATACGAAGAGCTTACAATCTGGTCGATATCCCGGTCGGTCAGGTTCAACCCGTACTTGTTGTTGAACTTCTTGACAATCTTCTTACGTTTGGCCGCCGCGTTCGGGAGACCGTATGAATTGATCGTCATCTGCTGGTATCCGGCCGTGTTCGGCATCGTCGGCGTACCGTAATTGGTCAGCCTGCTGTTCATTCCCGTGTAAGGGTTACCCTGGTTGGATGAATTTCTTGTATATGGATTGTAAGGATTCGCATAAGTGTTGTTCCGGGTCTGCTGTGCAATCTGGCGGAGGAACTGTTCCTGCTGCCTGCGGAACATGTCCTGCCGCTGCCTCGGCGTCATGTTCGGGGCATAGTAGTTCGTCTTCCGACGGTTCTGCTGATTGCGTTTATTCGGTTCATTATTGACGCTGTTGGCAATAATGATGAAAAGAATTAACAAAAAGACAAACATCACTGCGGCATACTCCTGAATATTTGCCTTCGATTATATCCCATTTTCCGAAAACATGCAATTGTTTCCTCGAAAAATGTTACAAAGCATTGCATTTTCCGTACGATTGTAGTAGAATATAGATATATATGTGCTTTGCGAAGAAACACAGAAAGACGGGTAGAGGAGAGTATGTTAGATTTAAAGTTGATCCGGGAGAATCCCGAACTGGTAAAAGAGAATATCAGAAAGAAGTTTCAGGACAATAAGCTGCCGCTTGTGGATGAGGTCATCGAGTTCGATAAGAAGAACCGTGCCGCCAAGCAGGAGGCGGATAATCTTCGTGCGGAACGGAACAAGATCAGTAAGCAGATCGGCGCGCTGATGGCGAAGGGCCAGCGCGATGAGGCCGAGGAGATGAAGCGGAAGGTGAATGAGTTTTCCGCGCGCCTTGCCGAGCTTGAAAAGCAGGAAGAAGAGTATTCCGCCGAAGTGAAGAAGCGCATGATGGTCATCCCGAACATCATCGACGCAAGCGTTCCGATCGGCAAGGACGATTCCGAGAACGTGGAGATTCAGAAGTACGGCGAGCCGGTCGTTCCGGATTTCGAGATTCCGTATCACACCGAGATTATGGAACGGTTCAACGGAATCGATCTGGACGCCGCCCGCAAGGTTGCCGGCAACGGCTTTTATTACCTGATGGGCGACATCGCGAGACTGCATTCCGCGGTAATCGCATATGCGCGTGACTTCATGATTGACCGCGGGTTCACTTACGTGGTTCCGCCGTTCATGATTCACGGCGAGGTCGTAAGCGGCGTTATGAGCTTTGCCGAGATGGAGAACATGATGTACAAGATTGAGGGCGAGGACCTCTATCTGATCGGTACAAGCGAGCACTCCATGATCGGTAAATTCATCGATTCGATCACGCAGGAAGATCAGCTTCCTTTTACGCTTACGAGTTATTCTCCCTGTTTCCGTAAAGAGAAGGGCGCGCACGGCATTGAGGAGCGCGGCGTGTACCGGATTCATCAGTTCGAAAAGCAGGAGATGATTGTCATCTGTAAGCCCGAGGACAGCATGAAATGGTACGACAGGCTGTGGCAGAACACAGTTGATCTGTTCCGTTCCATGGACATTCCGGTAAGAACCCTTGAGTGCTGCTCCGGCGATCTCGCCGACCTCAAGGTGAAGAGCTGTGACGTGGAGGCATGGTCCCCGCGTCAGAAGAAGTATTTCGAAGTCGGTTCCTGCTCCACGCTCGGTGACGCGCAGGCGCGCCGCCTGCAGATCCGCGTGCAGGCGCCCGACGGCAGCAAGTATTTCGCACACACTTTGAACAACACGGTTGTTGCTCCGCCCAGAATGCTCATCGCATTTCTCGAGAACAACCTGCAACCGGACGGATCCGTCCGGATTCCCGAGGTATTAAGACCGTACATGGGCGGGAAGAGCGAGCTTAGATAGATAATCCATTGTGTTACCCAAAACTCATTTTGTTCGGCAGGGTGAGTTTTGAGCGTTTAAAAGAGGAGTTGTATTATATGAAAAATGTGACAGAAAGAACCTTAGCATTCTTACTCAGTTTGCTTCTTTTCCTTTCAAGCAGCAGCCTGGTTTCTTTGTTTGGGAAAAACACCGGCGGCTTAGTTGGTGAAGCGAAAGCGGAAGGGGAAGAGGGAGAAGAACCGACGCCCACCCTCCCGGAAGGTGTCCCGGCAGGGTATCATGAATATGATTTGTATAATTTTATTCATGTAAATGGAGCCGGTCAAGATACCGGATTCGGAAGACTTAGATTAACAAAAATATATACAAAGGATACTATGGAAACGTATCATTCTTTGTCTTTGGAATCCTCTGAACCATATCTGATTCCTGAAGGAGAGTACAAGTATTATCCGGAAGTATACGATTTTTCCGCCGAGGGTAATCGTGTGATTACGTTGCAAACAACACAGAGTGGGAATAAAAAATACGAAGGTGTATATTTGCTTTTTGATTATTATCTAAATGAATTAAAAAACGGAAACACCATTGATTTATCATCTCCCAAAATGGACGGATTCTTTTTAGTTAAAGGAACCGAAAGAAGCCCACGGTATTTTCAAAATAAGATTGGTGGTTCCAGTTTTGGCTGGGTGTATCCTGATATGGCAGGCCAATCTTCTTCCGCTCGGCCATGTTTTCATTGCGATTATCTCATTGAAGTAAGTAAAATAGTAGACCTCCCGGTTTATAACCTCTTAGGCGTTACAGGGAGAGATTTTACTGAACACAATACAGGAAAGTATTACCGTCTGTCTGATAGGAATACTGCTATTACACTTCCTTTTCTCTTCGATTTTGATTCAGTAATAGGAGAGAAGAAAACAATTGATCCTTCCGGTGAGTATTATCGCGTGCTACTTCCTGAAAGTGATGACTATAATTTTAATAATCTGCAACTTACATTCAATATTGATGGTGTTGATTATACGTTTTCATATCAACCTGATTCCAACTATGTACCGAATTCACCTACTTTTGAACCGTACTATACGGTAGAGTTGGAAGGCATTTCTTATTCGGACAGTATTCATGGGGATCCTGATTGGTATGGCAATACGAATGGATGGCTCGGTGATGAAACCCATCCCGAGTGGCCCAGTAGTAATTCTACTCCTTCGTATCACAGAAATTATAAAGCCACGTTGCATCGCGAAGGAGATACACATTCAATAAAGTTCTATGGCAGTGATGATAAAACAATTCCTCCGATAGATAATCATCAACAGGTTATCGGTAGCAAAACCACATTTAATGGAGCAAGTCTTCCGACTAAAGATGGCGACGCGGAATACAATTATGTATTCTCCGGATGGAAGAACTCCCGTGGTGTAATTTTCAGTTATACGGACAGCGTGAATAATGAACTCCCCAATGTCGGAAGAAATGAAGAATATACTCCGGTCTTCACCGCCATCTCGAAGAGAATCACAATTACCGCTGCAAGTGATGAGTGGACGTATGACGGAAGCGCTCATGAGAATACGACTGTAACGGTAACCAGCGGCGAACTGTTACCCGGTGATACTTTGGTTGCCGAAGCCACCGGAAGTGTTACAAATGTTTCGGATACGGCAGCCAATAACAATCCGGTTGCTGCAGGCTATAAGATTATGCATGGTGACGAAGATGTAACTGCAAGTTATGTCATCACAACCGAAGCCGGAACTTTGACAATTAATCCCGGAACAGTAATAATAACAGCAAAGAGTGAAGAGTTTACCTATGACGGAAATTCGCATAGTAACGATGGATATGATGTCGATGGTTTGGTAGGAAGTGATGCAATCTCTGTAGTTGTAACCGGAAGCATCACTTACCCTTCTCAGAGCCCTGTAACAAATGTATTAACCAGTTATGAGTTCACCAGCGGAACTGCCGGAAACTACATTGTAACAACAGCAAACGGACAGTTGACGATGACGAATGCCAGTATTGCCATCACTATCACTGCGGCAAGTGATGAGTGGACATA
>JAGAES010000159.1 GCA_017613055.1 Lachnospiraceae bacterium
CTTAAGTATACGCCGAAGTTCCTGTTAAGAGCTCTTGAGTCTCTGATTTACGGGGATGTTCTGATGCGCGTCCTCTACCGGATGCGTCCTTACGAGAAGGAAGCAGGAAGCGCGAATGCGCTCTATGAGCGCTGGAACAAGAAGCTTTCGGAGGACCTGAAGCATCCGACGATTCGAAAGTTTAAGAAAAACTGCCGTGAGATCGTAAAGGATTTTGACGCGCTTCCGATTGATGAAACGCTTAAGAAACCGCGTGTCGGAATAGTCGGTGAGATTCTCGTCAAATTCCAACCTACTGCGAATAACCATCTCGTCGAACTGCTTGAGCAGGAAGGCGCCGAGGCAGTATGCCCGGATCTGATTGATTTCTTCCTGTACACCTGCTACGACGGCGAAGTCAAATCCCGTCTGTTCGGCAAGAGTCGCAAGGAAGCCCGCTATAACCGGCTTGCCATCAATCTCATCGAGCATTTCCGTAAGGCCGCGCAGGAAGCGCTTGCGAAGAGCAAACACTTTGAACGCGCCAACTTCATCGATGACATGCAGAAGCTCTCCGCTCCGATTGTTTCCGAGGCCAATATGACCGGCGAAGGATGGTTCCTTACCGCCGAAATGATTGAGCTGATTGAATCCGGAACGCCCAATATTGTCTGTGCGCAGCCTTTTGCGTGCCTGCCGAACCACATCGTCGGCAAAGGCGTTATCAAGGCTCTCCGGGCTCGTTTCCCCGATTCCAACATCGTTGCGGTCGACTATGACCCCGGTGCCAGCGAAGTAAACCAGCTGAACCGGATCAAACTGATGCTGTCGGTAGCCCAGAAAAAGGCAGCTGATGGAATCGGAACCAGATAAACACTGCTAACAAGACGCCCCCTCTCGCCTGTGTGCGGAGGGGGCTATTTCTAACCATTCATAAGTGCAAAGACATACATCACGAGCGGGATTGTGACGATGCTTAAAAGCGTGCAGAGCGCAAAAATCTGGGATGCGGTTTCGACATCCCGGTTGTACTTTTTCGAGAATAAGATTGTGTTCGTGGCTGTCGGACAAGACGTAACGATAAGGATGTATTCCTTAATGCGAAGCGGTGCCGGAATCAGCATGAAAACACCGATCAGAATGCACGGGAACAGAATCAGCCGCAGGAATACGATGTAATAGTTCCGCAACCTGACGAAGCTGTGCAGTATATCCACCTTCGCAATCAGCATGCCCGCAACAAGCATCGCAAGCGGAGTGTTCATCTCGGCAAGATAGTTGCAGGTGCTGGTAATCGGCTTCGGGAAACTGATTCGCGCAAAATAACACGCAAGCCCGATGAATACGCTGATTACGGTCGGGTTTGCGAACAGTTTAAGGACGGTCTTCGGCGTGAATTTCATGCCGTTCGCGCGCTGCATGATCGCAACGCCGAACGTCCAGACCGCAAGCTGGAATACCATCAGATAAGTGTTGCTGAAGAACACGCCGGCCGTTCCGGCAACCGAAACGACAAGCGGAATTCCCATAAAACCGTTGTTCGGGAAGCATGCAGCGAACTGCTCGACATCGGCGTTCTTTGGTTTGCTTCCGATCCGGGACAGAAACGAAACGATAATCCCGAGTACCATCGCACACGAAGCGAGTCCGAGTGCGACAAGGAGAAGCCTGGCATCATCCGCCGAATATTTCTGCTGATACGTTTTGAGAATCAGGGCGGGCGTAACGATATACAAAAGCACGGTCGTCATGTCGTCTGCCGTACGTTCCGCAACGAACCGGAAATGATACAGGCAGAATCCGATCGACATGATCAGAAACATGATAAAGACTTGATTTGCTAACGTTACCGCAGTATCCATTGTGCCTCTTTTATACTTCCTTCGACAGCGATTCCATCATGCCGTAATACCAGCCGGTAACGCCGTCCTTTTTGATATAATAGCCGCGGCTTGTTTTCGCGACGATCGAAACGATATCCCCGTATGTGACCGGAACCTGATAATCCGTAATGTCTTCCGAATACCACGTGCCGTCCTTCTGATGCAGGAAATCCGCGGGAATCCAGAAATTCCGGTCGGTCTTGATCTGCTTACAATACACAAAATCATCGGTCCTCCGGAGCGGAATCACCTCGTGGTTCGGCGCCGTTAAAGTATATGCGGAATCGCCCGTCATCTGGCTGTTAAGAATCTTTCCTTTCGGAAGCGAATCCTCCCTGCAGATTTCAAATTCCTCGGAATCGGGGTTCGGAATCACAATCGCGTTCAGCTGCCCGTCGCGCTGTTCCGAGATTCCGCCGTTCATGCATATAATCTTCCGCACGCGGTTGATAATCGGGTTCGTGTCGCGCTTTGTGAGGTCGTACCTCGTAACCGGCCAGTGCCCGACCACGACGTATTTATCAAACGAAAAGCCTTTTTCGAGAAATGCGTCGGCCTTAATCACGTCTCCGGGCTTCATGTCTTCAAGCGGTCCCGGCAATATCTGTGCATGCGCAAACAGATATTTCTCCGTCTCCAGTATATGCGGCATCGCACAGACAAATGCGATTTCTCTTTCGTACAAAACCCGTAACGACTGCTTTACAAAGAACATGTTCGTGTCCGGGCGGAGTGTTATCTCGCTCGTCTTGCACATATCCCAGATTAAGCCGCTTTTCTTCGAAAGCACGTACTTCAGGAGTTCTTCGTTCCGGTCGTTCCGGATCAGTTCCTTACAGATAATATCGCGGTTTCCGAGAAGCGTATACACGGGATTGACCTTCGCCAGTTCCATCACGTGGCGAAGCGTCCGCAGGCTGTCCGGCCCCTGCTCCACAAGGTTTCCGAGGATGATCAGGACGTCGTTACGCGTATAGCGAAGCTTCGCCAACATGCGGGTGAACACCTCGTCGTTGCCGTTCAGGTCGCCGATTACAATAATCCTTTGATTTTCGTCCAATACCGGACGAAGGATTGATACCGCCATGGTTCCTCTCCGTTTATTGAATCCGCTTGCAGACGATAATCAGCCGTCCGTCCTCCGTATAGTGATCACAGGTTACAAGCGAAAGAAGCTCGTCGCCCCATTCCGCCGTAACGCCTGTTTTATAAAGCGCAAGATTGCCCATCTCACGGACGTAGGTATTGAACTGGTTCTCCGTGAGAACGCCGCCGTATTGATAGAATTTGAAGCATACGTCGGTCTGTTTGAACACCTTCGAGCGGCTCACGTACATAACCTGATAAACGCCCTCGCTGACCGCCGTGTTGAAATACACGTACGGGTGCTCTTCATAGTAGGACTGCTTCAGGTATCCCGGCAGCGAACCGAAATTCATGCCGTCGTTCATGTTATGGCCGTAAATGATATAGTTCTGGCTCTTACCGATCTTCGTTGCGGCATCCAGGAAAGGCAAACCGCGGTGTTCATACTGTCCGCTGAAATTTTTCCAGAGGTACTTATCGTACCATTCGGGCGTGAACATGACCGGCCCGGTCAGAAGCGTGTCGGGAATCTCGAGATAACCGATGCAGTCATGGTTGAATTCCGTCAGGTAAGCGTACTTCTCTCTCCAGCTGACGCTCACCTCGTCATCAAAACGGGACACATAGCCGACAAGCTCGTGTGCCTCTTCATCGGGAAATACCAAGACATCGTGATTGTCCCTCGATACGACGGCCTTCTTCTGCGCATCCTGTGCAATCCCGCCGCCCATGCCTTCGGTAAGCTCGTTCATGCTCTTCTTGTATCGGTAACTGCCCGCATAATAGAACCCGAGCTCGAGGATGCAAACCACGAAAACGGCGCCGCAAAGAAGCGTCAGAAAATCAAAAAGAAAATTCTTCTGGCGTTTCTTCACATTTTTCCGAAAGCGCATTGCCTGCTCGAGGAGATCTTCCGGTTCGATTATACGGTCGTTCATTTCTTCGGTCATTTTTCCATCTCCTTTAAACCAAATCCCATATTAACATATTCCGAAAAAAATATCTACTTTTAATATTTTTTGTGTAGTATTTTCCGAAGCGATATGTTAGAATATAGGGCGATGAATTTTCCCCATGAAAGGAGTTTTTTTCGTATGATTTATACTCAGGAAGTTGAAAAGATGTGCACGGTAGCGCAGGGTGTTCATCACGGCTGTGCTCCCATCCCTGAAGAAGCAAAATGGATTCAGGCGAAGGAAGTTAAGGACATCTCCGGCTTTACCCACGGTGTGGGCTGGTGCGCACCTCAGCAGGGCGCCTGCAAGCTGTCCCTGAACATTAAAGAAGGTATCATTCAGGAAGCTCTCGTTGAGACGATCGGCTGCTCCGGAATGACCCA
>JAGAES010000160.1 GCA_017613055.1 Lachnospiraceae bacterium
ATAATACGTACCGCGAAGCGCTCCGTTCAGGTTTCCCGCTTCCTCATGCGACAGGAACTTCGGAACCGGGGCGGTTTCCTCGGCGTACGGAATCATGATGCCCGGATGGTTCGCCGTAACGGATTCTTCCTCCATCGCACTCATCTTAAGTGCGGACACGGATACCTTGACCGGACGGCTATCCGAAGTATACGGATAGCGGTAATCGAAGAATGCACGGAGCTCGTCCGTAATATCCTTCTTCTCCCCGGCTTCTCCGGTTTCGGCGCCGGGACGTCCCTTCAAAACCTCCAAAACTTCCGGTCCGTACGGAAGAATTGCCCACTCGTCGCTTGAAAGCGTAAAATCCGTCCATGTTTCTTCATCGATCGGCATCGCTTTGTTTCTTGCTTCTTCATCCATATCCGAAAGCATGCACGGAAGCATCAAATCAAGAAACGTCTTCGCGCCGAGCACGCGGTCCATGCCGAGCGGCCCGTCGCCCTTCGGAACGGTTTCGAGATACTTCCTGAACTCCTTCGCATAAAGGCTTCCGGTGACGATCAGTTTTTCCTTGGCACGCGTCAAAGCGACGTACAAAAGCCGAAGCACTTCGCCGCGCTCTTCGGTCACTCTCCGTTTTTTGATGATATCGTACGGATACGAGGACTTCACGACGCGTTCTTCGGGGAAGAAACACTTCGAGCCGATTCCGAGGTCGTTATGGAATACGAGGCTTCCGTCGCGGTTTCCGCCCGCAATCTGCCGTTCCGCGTCAATCAGAAAGACAATCGGGTACTCCAGTCCCTTGCTTCCGTGAATCGTCATGAACCGGACCGCACGGTCGGTTCCCTCGCCTGCGCTCTCGGGCTGCACGTCATAACGGATCAGATCATCGATATAGCGGACGAAATCCGAAAGTTCCGTGAAGATTCCCTTTGTGAATTCCTTCGCTTTCTCCGTAAGTACCTTCAGATTCCGGGACGCCACGTCCCCGCCGGGCGCAACCGTCACATAGGACAGATAATCGGTCTCGCGGTACAGTTCGTTAAGAAGCTCCGGTACGTTCAGATACAGTTTCTTCTCAGACAGCGATTCGTAAACCGAAAGGAACGCCGCGGCGCGTGCCTGCACGTCCCGGTACGATTCCTTCACGAATTCAGCGTCCCTGAGGCGCTTCAAGACAGAATACAGGTATACGGACTTTCCGTCCGTCATCTGCTCAAGCGAGAACAGCCGAAGCTGTGCGAGGTTCTCCTGCGTGAAGCCTCCGATCGGGCTCTTTAATACTGCGGCAAATGCCACGTCCTGAAACGGATTATCGAGAATCTTCATGAAATCAAGGACATACCGTACCTCGGGCGCCTCGAAATAGCCCTTCATGTCGGCCGCATAGGCGGGAATGCCCGCGGAAAGAAGTCCTTTGATTAACGGATACATCAGCTTCGTGCCGGTCTTCGCGAGAACGCAGATATCGCCGTAGCCCGCGGGACGGACGCCGTCGCCTTCCCGCACCTTAAGGCCGCTCACCGGGTCGGTCAGTTCGCGGATTCGTTTCACGACCGCTGCGATTTCGAGCCGGTCGCGCTCTTCATTGTCGGCCGCGTAATCCCGCTTAACTAAAAGCAGCTCGTTAACGGCCTCTTCCTTCGTGAACGGGTACTTATAATCGGCGCCGTAAACAAGCTCCGCGCTTTGATCGTACGTGACGCCGCCGAGCTCTTTTTGCATAATCCGTTTGAATATGCGGTTAATCCCCCGAAGCACCGTCTCGCGGCTTCGGAAGTTTTTGTTCAAAAGAATCCGTCTTGCGGGCGCGTCCGCAGAGTCGGAATAGGTGTCGTATTTGTCCATGAAGAGATCCGGGCGCGCCATGCGGAAGAGGTAGATGCTCTGCTTGATGTCGCCGACGCGGAACGTGTCCGGACGCCCTTCCTCCGCGGTCGAAACGGCCCCGAGGAACAGTTCCTGCACGAGGTTCGAATCCTGGTACTCGTCAATCATGATTTCCTTGTACGAGCGGCGGCACTGCTTCGCGGCATCGGTGCAGGCAAGCGTCCCGTCCGGCTCTTTTTGTAAGAACAGTTCGAGCGTCATATGCGCGATTTCCGAGAACGTATACCCGTCCGCTTCATCCATCAGTTCGCGGAACCGCTTTCTGCACGCAATCGAAAAATCGCACAGTTTCCCTGCGGAAGGCGCGCAGTTTTCGATATCTTCGGCAAGTTTCGAAAACCCGGATACGCTGTAACCGAGATAACCGGAATACTTCTTACGGATCTCCGTCCGCCTGTCCATAACCTCTTTCGATGTTTCCGAAACCGCTTCGTTACGGGGCTTGGAGCCGATTGTATACTTATCGGCCGCCCAGATTTCAAGAAGCTTAAGCATATCACGGAAGCTCTTGGTTTCCGAAAGGCTCTTAAGATAATCGCAATCCTTCGCGATGCCGTCCCGGTAATAGACCGGGCCGTCCGGAAGCTCGCAAAGTTTAAGCAGTTCTTCTTCGCGCCTTCTGCAGCTTTCGAAGAAGGCGGTCAGATACTTATGTTCCCATGCCGCGTAAGGCGAGTCGATCAGGTCGTCCGCGGTATGAATCTTAAGAAGCGTTTCCGCAGCATTTTGAATCCATTCGTCGGGATACGGCGCGCTGTCGGAGAATTTGCGGATGTCATTAAGAATCCCGTAGATACTTTCCGATTCGCTTCCGGAACAATACCGGTCGAGCATCGAAAGAAAGCCCGGATCGCCGGAAGCGAGGAACTCCTCATACACTTCCTCTTCCGCCCTGCCCCACAGGATCTCGCCCTCGGCGGCGTCAAGCACGCGGAACGAAGGATCGATGTCGAGCACATGGAAATACCG
>JAGAES010000161.1 GCA_017613055.1 Lachnospiraceae bacterium
CGACCCGATTATTCCGTTCACCGACCGGATACGCGAACTGACAGAGACACGCGACGTTTCCGTCATCATTGTTGTCGGCGCGGTAAGCTCCTATTTCGAGTATGCGGACACGCTTCTGCTTGCGGAGCATTTTACGGTGCGTGACGTAACGGGGAAGCTTCCGATTGCGAAGAACACCGAACCCGTCAGCGCTTCAAACTGGACGGCAAAGCGGTATTGTGAGAAAGCAGAAGGGCTGGCGCAATGCTTCTTCCGGACCGTCAGCACGGAAAATAACCGGATGATATTTGTCGGGAACTACCGCGCGGACGTCCTGCCGCTGTCCGCGATCAGAAGCACGGAGCAGCTGAATTCGCTCGCCTGCGCGATGGAGCTGCTGCTCTCACAGACCGAGGATTTCGAGATCCGTGAAATCGCGGAACGGATCACGGCGGATATCGTATCGGACGACACAAGACCGCGTACCGGTCTTGAAAGGATGCTTGCGGCCGCGAACCGCTGGTATGAGGAAATCCGCCCGATCGACGTCATCTGCTGCCTGAGTCGCATGCGCGGCGTCACGCTGCGGGATGGATAAACTCTACATTTCATCGATGGTCTGCTGCCGGTTGACGTACTTTGCGATGACTCTGCCGTCATTCAGAACGTCAAATCTCGATACGGAACCTGCCTTTCCTTTGAAGCGGAAATGTTGCTGTTCGTATAAAGAGCGTCCCATCAGCATCGCCTGGAGGAAACTGAGCGTCGTTCCGTGCGAAACAATCAGAATGCGGTCCTTATCATTGGTCATAATCTCCTGATAAAAAGGATACAGACGCTTCCAAAGGTCGCGGTCGGACTCCGCGTCCGGGAACGGACGGTAATCGATGTCATAGATGTCGTGAGGCTCTGCCATATTTGCCTGAAACCAATCATTCGGCTGTCCGTTTCCGGCACCTGCGTTCACTTCGCGGATCACATCGGTAACGATCGGCGTAAGTCCGAGCGTCCGATTAATCTCCTCGGCGGTCTGATACGCCCGCTTCAGGTCGGAAACATACATCGTGTAACCTTCCCCGCAGCCTTCTTTCAGAAGATACCGGCCGATGGCAGCGGCCTGCTTATGTCCGAGTTCGGTCAGGTCCCAGTCGCCCCACGCACCGGCATGACCGTTCGTGTGATGTACCGACTGCGTGTGCTGCACGGTGACGATTGTCTTTCGGACGAAAAAATCGATTTTAATCTTCTCTCCGGAAAGATATTCCTTCTCGGTTATCTGAAGTTCGACGATCTTCCATTGCTCCGAGCCGATCTGCTCCACTGTGTCCGGAAGCAGCGTCGAATGCCGGAACCCGACGGAGGTATAACAATGATAAGCAGAGGTATTATTCTCAAATACGCCTATCGTGACCGTTTCAGCCTTCAGAATGCGGAACGCGTAATCAAGGCCGAGGCGGAGCATTTCCTTTCCGCAGCCTTTGCCGCGCTTAGCCGCGTCCACGATTACCCAGCCGAACCGGAGAATCTTCGGATTTCCATTGAGATAACGCATGATGAAATGACCGACAGCCTCGTCCCCGTCGCATGCCGTCATCGGATAGAAATTGTCCGGTTCGCCGCAGTCGCCGTTGGAACCGAGATACTTGGCGTTCATCGCTTCTCCGGTGATCGGGTAGGAACCGAACCGCTCCCCACCCCAGAAAAGGAACGTCTTTTCATCCTTAATCCACGATGCGATCTTGTCCGCATCGCATGGTTTATATGGTCTTAATCGTAACATTTTCCGTCTCCTGACATAGTCGTTAGTGCATTCTCCTTACTGCCTGCGCATTTCGCGCTTTGCGGGATGTGTCCGGCAATCGAGGCGTCTTACAGTTCATCCAAAAGATCGTAGATTCCGTCCTCTGAAAGAACGCCGCGCTTCAGATCCTTCGGAAGCCTGCCCGCTTCATCGGCTTCGAAGTCTTCTCTCCAAAGAGGACTCTCGTAATATTCCTTCAGGCGGGCTGCCGCCGCACACAATTCCTTTTCTTCGCGTGCGGACTTCTTCTCTTTCTTATTAAGTGCGAGCGCGCGGTCGAATAGTTCCTCCATCTCGCGGACCCGGGCAATCGTTTCGGACTGCTTGTATCCGATCCTGCGGTCCACAAGCCGCTTTAACGGAAGACCTTTACAGTAACGGTCAAAATCCTCAAGGAACATCGCAACAATCTTCTCAACCGTAAGCGGAAGCGTCCAGTTGCCCGCCACATGCGTCGTAAGGATCAGCCGCGGGCAGTCCCACAAAGTGCTTTCCTTCGGCAGCGGTTCCTTCTTAAAAACGTCAAGCGCAGCACCGCCGAGCGTCCCGTTTCGAAGCATTTCCTCGAGCGCCTTCTGATCGATCGCGTCACCGCGGCCGACATTTACGACAAATGCGCCCTGCGGAAGCATCGCGAGCCTCTCGGCGCTCATAATCCCTCTTGTTTCCTTCGTTGACGGAAGGCCCATGATCAGCAGGTCTGTTTTCTTAAGCACCCGGTTCAGTCCCGAAAGCGGCACGATCCGGTCGAAAAGCTGTTCCGGATTCGAACCGTGACGGTTTACGCCGATCAGACTCTTCGGGGCAAATGCGCGGATCCTCCTTGCAGCCTCCTGTCCGATATCGCCGGTCCCTAAAAACGTAACCGTTGCGCCGTAAAGCGAGCGTACCGGCAGATTCTGCTTCCAAACGCGCTCCTCCTTAAGCCTTATGTATTCCGGGCGGTTCCGCATTACTTCAAGCGCCGTCATAACGATATGCTCCGCGATCGTCACGCCGTACGCGCCGGACGAGTTCGAAAGAAGGATATCGGTTCCTTCGAGTTCACCGAGCACATGATCCACACCCGCAGACGGCGTACAGAACCACTTAAGGTTCGGCCCGGCCTTCGCAAGCCGCTTGTCAAGGCTCATGACGATCTCCGCGTCTTTCGCTTCCTTAAGCGCTTCATCTGGGTTCGTGCAGAACACCGCCCGGAAGCCCTTCTTCTCTGCCTTAGCCGCAATCTGCTCCCGCTGTTTCTCCGTTAACGGGGCAAATGCCATCACCATCTTTCTATCCATCTCGCCGCCTCCTTTTCATTACGCGAGACTTCGAAGCGTCTCACGGATTTCCTCTTCCAGACCGCACAGATACTGAATCCGCCCGATCGTATTGCGGACCTCGCTCTCTCCGAGCGTTTCCTCGCCGGCACCTTCCAGACCGAGAGCCCGGCGCACGTTGTATTCGAGCCACTCAAGCCACGTGTACGCGATTCCGAACAGCTGATCATAGTCCCGGAACCCGTTATCAAACGTGCTCCGGTAGCCTTTGTGGAACGCAATAAGGCAATCTCTGTTGTACTTCCCGTTCACAATCCCCGCCCACTGAAGCGACAGGTCCATGCACGATGCCACAGGATTCCCGTAGGAAAGGCACTCCAGGTCGATCACATAAGGATTTCCTTCGTGCCACATCACATTTTTCGGGTCCATATCATCGTCGCAGATGCATTTTAAAGACGGAAGGCTCCTGCGTGCGTTGTTCAGCTTTCTCTTTGCGTTACGAAGCAGCTCGAGATTGTCCGAAAGCACATCCGCGACCGGACTCTCCTTTTCCGCCGCAAGCTGCGCGTATTCCGTAAAATCCGTCTCGAAAATCTCCGGCTCTTCCGGTTCCGCAAGACTCGAATCAATCGCGTGAATCCTACCGAGGATTTCGCCGGCCTTCCGGCACTGCTCGGCCGTTATGCTGTTCCAATCCGTAATGCTTCCCTGCTGCCAGCGGTAGAGGTAGAAATAATTCCCGTCAAGCTCAATCATCTTCTTTCCGGCAAATGTCATAGCCGGAACGATCGGAAGCCCATTTTCCTCCAAAACCGTCTCCAGCGCTTCCGCGGTTTTATAATTGTCCATCGCCTGCGGGCGCTTCATAATCGTCGGATTCAGGTGTTTTACGGCATAGGTTCCCTGCTCCGTCTGCACTTTATACATGCGGTGCATCAGCCCGCCCGACACCGGAGCAGGCTCCCCGGTCAAAGTTCCGAGACCGCACTGTTTTAATACTTTTTCTAACATATCTCTCATTCTTTCTCTCCAAGCGTGATAAACATCCCGTACTCCTTCGGAACGCTCAGCACGCCGTCCTTCATGTTCCGCACCAACACTTCGCGGATTTCCGTTTTCGGCACATCCGAGAGTGTCGACATGCCCTGCAGCGAATAGATATACTCGACCATGTCGTCCGGATCGGTCACCGCAAGCGAATCGATGTATTCGCGCTTTTCGATCTTACCGAAGAACTCTCCGAGAATCCCCGCGCCGTTCTGCAGCGTAAATACCTTATTGATCTTATCTTCGACCCCGTACCTCCCGAGAAGCGCTGCAAGATACTCGACAATCCCATGCTCGCCGTATGTTGCGCAATAAAATGCCCCGTTCTTCTTAAGTACTCTGCGCACTTCCGACAGCCCCTTTTTAAGATCCGGCACATGATAAAGCATCATATTGGCGATCACGGCGTCAAATGTGCCGTCCTCGTAAGGAATATCCTGAATGTCGATTACCCGGTACTCCGTGTTCGGAAGCGCCCCGAGGTTTCTCTTCGTCGTCTCAATCATTCCTTCCGAAAAATCGGACAGCACAAGTTCCGCGCACCGCTCGGCCACGTTTCCGTGCCCCTTCCACATGTCTCCGGTGCCGCAGCCGAGCTCGAGTACCTTCATTCCGGGCTCGATCCGGTAATTCGAAAAGATCCAGTTCCCAAATCCCTGCTTATTCACCGAATACTTGTCATGAATCGAGATCCGGGTGTTCAGTTTGCCCGAATCCGCATATTGCTTCTTTACTTCCTCGGAATTATTAACCGTTGTCATTCTGTTCTCCCCTTTTCACTTTGTTCGCGCTGATTTTCATGTTACTGCATCTCCCCGCCGTAACAGCGTCCGCATAGCCGCCGCAGCGGCATGTCCCGGTCACTGCGCCCCGCCTGCCGTCTCAAGACTCTGAAGATACGCTTCCGTTTCCATGATCGCAACGAGTTTCGCGTCAAACTCCTCCGTGGTCACGGTCGTCCGGTCCGGCAAATGCCACAACATATCAAGATAATAAAGCGGAAGCCCCGTCTTGTCTCTGAGCTTTCTCGCGAACGTGCTCTTTCCGGCACCCGGGCTTCCGATAATGATGATTTTCTTCACATTTGTCCCCCTACTGTAATATCCGCTCCGAAACCTGTTCGATGCTCAGTCCGGTCGTATCGATCACATTGTCCGCTGCTGAAAAGAAAGGAAGAGATTTGAGGCTCACCTGAAGCCAGTCATCCGTTCTCCACTCACAGTTTGTGTCGTGAATCCAGCGGTCCCAAAGCGTCTTTTCATCACAGGTAAGCGTAACGCTCCGCAATTCAAGCTGCATCTTTTCGATGCCTTTGATAATGCTTTCGGTAACCCACGGCTCGTCCATCAGCCATACGAGCACGATCATCCTGCAGACCGAGCAGGTCCTGTAATTATCAATCATTTGAAGGATATTGTCAACCGCCATCTTTTTGGTCTCATGATTACCCACGAACGGATGAATGTCGAGGCACCAGTCACCGTCAATAAACGCGGTCCCCGGATTGCCGTCCGCAATATACTTCCCGACCGCGGTTTTTCCGACTCCC
>JAGAES010000162.1 GCA_017613055.1 Lachnospiraceae bacterium
CGCAATGTCGTCAATCGTTAAAACCGCATGAATCATGGCAAACCTCAGTCTTCCTTCAAATCTTCCGCGCTCTTCACGAGCTTCGCCGTAAGAATCTCCGCGCCGGTCACGTACGGCTGGAGTTTCTCGCCCGACTTGCCGATTCCGCTTCCGCCCGACGTGGCGAAGACGACAACTTTCTTCCCGCTCCAGTCATACGCCTTGCAGAACGTGTTCACGACGTTCGGCGCGCACCCGTACCAGATCGGAAATCCGACATAAACCTTCTCATACTCCGCAAAGTTTTCGATTGCTCCGGTGACCGGAACCTCTTTCTTTCCGAATTTCTCGCGGTTGCAGCGCGCAAGCGGATTCATCCAGCGAAGGTCCGCCTTCGAGTAAGGCTCCTCCGGCTTAATCTCAAACAGGTCCGCCTGCTTCGCTGCTGCCAATTCCTTTGCAACCTTCGCGGTCGTTCCTTCCGCGCTGAAATACAAAACGAGTGTCTTCATATGCCTTCTCCTTTATCGCCGCCAAACGGCACTTTTGCCTATTATAACATAGCGCAAGCCCCTTGAACAGAGCTTTCTGAGCGGTGTATAAGATGTCACATTTTCCGTATAAAACAACCGCAGCCGGTCCTCTTTCGAGGCGGCTGCGGTCTGTCCAACCGTTCTGTTTCCATTCGTCATTTAGTTTCCGAAATCCCCGAATGACGGGAGCTGTCCGTCCTGTCCGAACGGAGGCATCTGGTTTCTCCTCCGCGGGCTTAATCTCTCTCGTCTCCACGGAATTCGTATCTTCCGTAATTTCTGTATTCATTAAGGTATTCTCTGACATGGCTGTCATCTCCTTTGCTTTTGATTTGCCCTCATTGTAAGCACGTTGCCTAAAGCGAACCTTAAGCACATAATTTCTTCACATTTGGCGCACAAAAAAGGAGACCTCTTTCGAAGTCCCCTTCTGATAATTCTGTCTTCTACGCCGGAAAGCTTGCCGTTACGACAAATCCCACGCCGTCCGGCGAACTTGCCCGGATATTCCCGCCGTGGTCCTCGACAATTGCCTGTGCCATCGAAAGGCCGATGCCGTGACCGCCGGTCTCGGAATTGCGGGAGCTGTCCATCCGGTAGAACCGCTCAAACACATGCTTCAGGTCTTCCTGCCGGATCGGTACGACGGACTGATTCCGGACGGAAAGCTGAAGGTGACGCCCCTGCTTCTCAAGCGTCAGGGAAACCGTGCTTTCCTCGGGCGAATACTTGATTGCATTGTCAAGAAGAATCGACACAAGCCGCGAGACGGCTTTGTCATTTCCCTTCATGGAAAGAAGCGGCTGTATCGTACAGTCAAGTTCCTTCTTCTGCGACTGCGCAAGTGTCCGGAAAGGAAGCGCCGTATCCGAGACGACCTCGGAAACCGGGAATTCGACCATCGGAAGCGTGCCCTGCGACTCCTCTATCTTCGCGAGATAGACGAGATCGTTCGTTAATCCGCTGAGCCGTTCGGACTGCTGGCGGATATCCTCTAGGCTTTCGTTCTCCTCGCCGAGGTCCATCTGCAGAAGATCGACGTTGGCCCGGATAATCGTAAGCGGCGTCTTAATCTCATGCCCGGCATCGGTAATGAAGCGCTTCTGCCGGTCGTAACTTTCCGCCACGGGACGGACGAACCGGCCCGCCACGAAGCAGATCACCAAAGCCGTAACCACATACCCCGCAAGCGCCATCAGAACGCTGAATATCACGAAATTCCAAAACAGGTCGAGCTTGCGCCCGCAATCGAGAAATGTGATACGCGTAAACTCGCCTTCCTTGAAGCTCGTATAGCGGAACTCGTCGACGAAACCGCTCCCGTCGCCGCCCTCAAGAACCTCGTTCGCGTATCGGATGGCAATGCTTTCATCCACGGCGAAGATCCGGCTCGTATCGGTACGGACAATCTGCCCGGATCCGTCCACAAGAACCGAGAAAAACCGGCTTTCATACGGAGTCTCCGGCGACATGTCCTTCGGCAGCCAGTCCGGCCGCATTCCTCCGCCTTCCGGAAACGCTCCGCGGTTCATCGAAAGAAGAAACAGCGTCGCGTCCGCTTCCTTCACGACCGACCGGTAATTTAACAGGTTCATTCCGATTACGATAAATGCAAGGAGGACGAACAACGCGGTCAGGGCCAGAACAATGAATTTTCGTTTCAGTTTCCGGATCATGTTTTCTCCTCCAGCGAGTAACCCGCATTTCTCGAGGCTTTAATCTGAATGTTTGCGTTCAGGGCGTCCAGCTTCTTACGGAGATACGAGATGTATACCCATACGACGTTGATTTCCACATCGGTATCGTATCCCCAGATTTTCTCCATAAAGCGTTCCGCCGAGATGATATGATGCGGGTTGGACATCAGAAACTCCATCATCTGGAATTCCTTGTTGGCAAGGCGGAAGCTGCCGTTCGAAGCGGAAAGTTCGAAAGTCGAACGGTCCAGTGTCACATTTCCCATACGGAGCTTGTTGTCCTTTACGGTCTGGCTTCTCGTTATGGCACGGATTCTTGCCAGCAGTTCCTTCGTATCAAACGGCTTCGCAAGATAGTCGTTCGCGCCGCTGTCGAGGCCGAGTACTTTGTCCTCGACTTCGGATTTGGCGGTCAGCATAAGAATCGGAATCTGACTGCCGGCTTCACGCACCTTTTTAAGCACCGTGATTCCGTCCATCTTAGGCATCATGATATCGAGCACGGCAACATCATAGTTTCCGGACTGAAGATACGAAAGCGCATCCTCCCCGTTATAAACCGGATCCACCGAATAATGATTCTTTTCAAATATCGTCACCAGAACCCTCGACAGGGCCTTCTCATCTTCCGCCAACAAAATACGCATAGCAGCGCACCTCCTCACCTGATATGGGAGTATTATGAAACATGAAAATTAAATCAACCTAAAAATTTGACAGTTTCATTCTATCACATTTTCCAGCCTCTTTTCCATATAACCGCAGGTAAACGGAAAGAAATCGAATTTCTGCGTTCCGGCATGAACGAAACCGTATTTCTCGTACCAGCTGCGAAGCACCTTATTCTCTTCCACGATTCCGATCTTCAGCCTGCTCTTTCCGAACATCCGCGCTTTCGTAAAGCAGTCCTCAAGCAGCTTTGCCCCAATCCCTTTATGGCGGAATTCCGGAAGCACTGCGAGGTTACTGAGTTCCGCGCTTCCGTCCTCCGAAAATCCGAGTGAATAGTAACCCATGATTTTGCCCCGGTGCTCAAAGACGTACATCGGGCGCTTCTCAACCAGAAAATGATACGCGAGCCGCCCCTCGTCGGTTGCAAATGCGGTGAAGCGCGGGGCATTTTCCTTCGTGAAACC
>JAGAES010000163.1 GCA_017613055.1 Lachnospiraceae bacterium
ACCCTCAACAGGGCTGTTCAGCTGGGAATAATCCGCTGCATAACCTGCCGCGGAAAGAACAAGCGAAATCTCATCTCCTGCTTTTGCGGAAATCGTGTTCTTGTCGAAGAAGCAATACGTGTCCGACCAGGTCACAAGATCGGTGTAAATGTATGCATAGACATAATCCCCGTTCTTCACCGGATCGCCGAGACCCATAGAGAAAGCGTTGTTTACAAGGTAGCCGTAACCGGTTCCGTTGTCATATCCCCACAGAAGGTCAAGCTGCAGGCCATAGTTGCCGATTGAGGTCTTAATTCCCTTCTCGGCGCCGCCTTCGTAATAAGCCTCATGTGCGCACACAAGCGCGTCTCCGACGGTAAGCGTTCCGTCATTGTCAACGTCCGTAACGGTTACCGGCTTCTGAACGAGCACAGCTTCACCGTTTTGATCGGCAATCGACACATACACTTCGGTGTCATCGGCCATTGCAACGCCGCTCATCAAGAGAAGCATTACAAAAGTCATCAATACGATACGAATCTTTTTCATGATAAAAACAATCCTTCTTTCTTTTTTATTCTTTCCAACTTCTTCCCGACCGGACCGGCGAGAAGAAGGAGAAATACGACATTGGAGACGGCATATTCCGCCGTCAGCGGCAGCGCCGCAATCACAGCCGCCGCATATTCTTTCGGGACGAAGGTCCCCTCCGCCCAGAGGACGGTCCAGACATCCATCGTAACGGAGTAGACAATTCCCGCAAGTGCTCCGTAGATGCAAAGCCACACAATATGCTTTTTCAAAATTCCCCTGCACAAACCTGCGATCAGCCCGAGGATTCCCCAGGCAAACATCTGAAACGGTGTCCACGGCCCCTGGCCGAAGTAGAAATTCGAAACAACCGCCGAAAGCGAACCGACGACAAATCCGGCCTCTCCCCCGAAACTGACGGCAACGATGATAGTTACCGCGGTAACCGGCTTGAACCCCGGAAGCGCCACGAAAACGATGCGCCCGATAACGGAAAGCGCAATCAAAACGGCAAGCACCATCAGCTCCTTCGCGGTGCTCTCGCGCCGCTCAAACGCATAAAAAAGCGGCAGGCATGAAAGAACCGCAACCGAAAGCGCCACCCATGCGTAGAACTTCTCGCGGAACACAACCGCCCCGAAGACGACGACCGCCGGAATCAAAACAGCAAGAAGAAGGATTGTAACGGTCTTCTTCATGCCCTGTCCCTCCCGCGGGACGCTTCCCCGACTTCTTCACACGTAATTGCTCCCGGAAAATGCCACCCCGCAATCCGGCATGCAGCCGTCGTATAGAAAGCATTCTCTTTAAAGAACGCGTGCGTGCTCTTAACCGCCGTAACGCCTCCGTCGAAACAGAGTCCGACGCGGTCTGCCGAGGCCGCGGCGAAATCCAGATCGTGCGTCACGGTCAGAATGGTTGTTCCTTGTTTCTTCAGTTCTTCAAGAAGTTTCTTAAAGTCCTCTTTATAGCGGGCGTCAAGCCCCTTGGTCGGCTCGTCTAAAAGCAATAATTTCGGCTTATAAAGAAGCACCTTCACAAGCGCGGCCTTCTGCTGTTCGCCGCCGCTTAAATCATACGGATGACGGTCCGCATATGAAACCGCACCGAGCCGCTTGGCAAGCTCCGTGATGGCGTCGTCCCGCTCGTTCTCCGGTATGGAGAGCGCCTTACACGAAAGCAGCCAGTCCTCCCGGACGGTATCCGAAACGAAGACGTCCTTCGGGTCCTGAGGAAGCATCGAAACCGTGCCCCGGAACAGTTCGCCGCTCCGGTACGAGGCAAGCTTCTTTCCGAACAGTTTCACCGAACCGGCGTATGCTTTTCCTACGCCCGAAAGGATGTGTAACAACGTCGTCTTGCCGCTTCCGTTGCCGCCGAGCAGGCAGAAATGCTCGCCCTCGTATATCGTCAGGGAAGCGTCCTTAAGGACATCCTTCCCGGTTCTTTCATAGCGGAAATATACTTCCGACAGCTCCGCCGCCTTCGCTTCGGAAAGCGCCGGTTCCGGCGTTTCGTACGGATACCGGTTGTCTCCGAACCGTTCTCTTAAAAACGCTCTGCCGTCCGTTACCGTAAGCGGCATCCGGCCGGTTCCGCCTAGCTTCATGAAGATGCGTGAAGCCGCGGGCATTGCCGCCGCAATCGGATGGTTTTCATCGCGGAACGATTCGCCGAGCGAATCCGCATCGCCGTTAATCGTAAGCTTTCCGTCCGTAAGCACCATTACCTTATCCGCAAGCGGAAGGATATCTTCAAGCCGGTGTTCCGCAATCAGTATCGTGACGCCCAGCTCACGGTGTACGCGCTCTAACATCGACAGAAAGTTCCCTGCGGCAATCGGGTCAAGCTGCGCCGTCGGTTCATCAAGAAGCAGCAGTCTCGGGTTCACGGTCATGACCGAAGCAAGATTCAAAAGCTGCTTCTGTCCTCCGGACAGTTCGTCGGTCCGCTTATGATACCACTCTTCGATTCCGAAATAGGTTGCCATTTCCGCAACGCGCGTCCGTATGGTCTCGCGGTCCGTCCCGAGATTCTCAAGGCCGAATGCGAGTTCATGCCACACGACATCCGTCACAATCTGGCTGTCCGGGTCCTGTCTGATAAGACCGATTTCCGAAGCCGAAACGCGGGCATCAAGCTCTTCCGACAGGGTTCCTCCGAAACGGCATGTCCCGCTCTTCTTTCCGAAGGGCGCCACCTCTTTTTTGAGGAGGTGCAGAAGCGTTGACTTGCCGCAGCCCGAGGCTCCGCAAAGCACGGTGAACGAACCTTCCTTAAGCGAGAAGGATAAATCCGACAGCGCGGGCGCGGTTCCGTCCGGATACGTAAATGTCAGATTTTCGACCTGTAGCAATTCCATAGAAGCCTGTGTCTTCCTTCGTAAAGCGGTGCCCCGAGCACCAGAATGATGTATGCCGTAAGTCCCGGAACCGTAAGCGCGCTGCGGCTTACGGAAAGGACCGGATAAAAATCCGTATGAAGCGCACCCGCCGCAAGTGCGGCAATCACAACGGAATCAAGTAACAGAATCAGGAACAGCAAAACCCCGTCTTCCTTTCGGAACCGGAATACCGAATAATGCGTCCTGCCTTTCAGTCCGTACCCTCTTGCCTTCATCGAAGAGCTGACCGAAACCGCATGGTCAAGCGACCATGTGACAAGCATTGAGAACGTCTTCGCGCCGCCCGTAATCCTTCCGACCGCGTCTCCGTCGCCGTATAACCCGAGCGTCCGCTGTTCGTTCCGCATCGTTTCGCCTCTCCTACGTAGAAGCGGAATCATCCGAAGCGACGAGGAAAGAAGAAGTGCCGTCTTAGGGGCAATGTTCCCGAGAAGGGCAATCCATCGTTCCCCGGTCACGAACCGGTTCAGACACCGGCACCATAACAGTACCGAAAGCACGCATGTGGCATTCCGTACACCGTACAAAACGGCTTCGAATGTAATCGCGTGTCCGTTCAGAAAGAACAGCTCGGTGCGACCGCGATGCGAAAACAGCGGGTTCGTTATGACAACCGCCGCGAACAGAAGCGTAAGCCACAAGACGGTCCGTACCTTAGGCGGCTCCGGTTCAATCAAAAG